>NZ_VVIN01000089.1:0-9203 GCF_008711145.1 Arenibacter lacus | reverse complement strand
CCATGGTACGGTGCCTAGAGCGAGCGTCTATAATTCCCCTTGGAGTGTATTTTAACAGCTTTTCATCTTCCCACACATTCGTAGTCTGATACCAGTAGTACTCCCCATTTAAACCGCCATAATTAACGATAAGGGTAGGGGTGTAGCCCGTCTGGCTTGCCCCCCATAACTGTATCACATCCTTGTGTACATCAGCTACTGGGATGTTGTGCTCTATCCCTGTATGGCCGTCTAAAATCATGGACATATTGTGGAAGAAGGTAGAGCCTCCCTCTGGGAATACTTTAATTTCCTGTTGCTTAGAGGCTTTGATTATTTGTTGTCTTTGATCCCTTCTAGGTTGGTTATAGCTCTTCACGGAAAAAGCGCCAAAGGCTTTTGTTCTGTGAATGGCAGACCGTGCATCGTCGAAACTGTTGACAGGTGCTTTAAAATCGCCGTCCGCACCATACAAAATGGCCCCAGTGGAAAAGATCCTGGGACCAACCATGGTTCCGGCCTTTACCATCTCCGACTGAGAGAATACCATTTCGGTATTTGCAGAGGGGTCGTGGGTAGTTGTAACTCCAAAGGCAAGATTAGCATAGTATTGCCATTGTTTTTGAGGGCTTAGTCCAAACCTAAAATGTCCTAAATGCGCGTGCACATCTATTAATCCTGGCATAATGGTCTTGCCACTCACATCCATGATTTTTGCATCGGCAGGTATTTGTACGGAATTCTGAGGGCCTACCGCTACAATTTTGTTCTCCTTAATTAGGATAGTTCCGTTTTCTATCACCTCCTCATTATCCATAGTAATGATTCTAGCTCCGGTAAAAGCAATAGCCCCTTGGGGTTTATCGGTAGGGAGTGTTAGGTTGATTTTAATCCCCACAGTATCCATTTCTGTGGTGGATTCCGGAGCCCCATCCAAAAAGGTGAACTTTTCGTTGAGGTTGGTGCTGAAATACGCATCACCCAATGTCCACCTAAGCTGGTCACTATTGGCAGACCAGTGTAAGTTAATGCCAGCATCACGGGCTACTTGGGCTACTGGAACGTTGGAAGCTTTACCATCTATTTCTAGCGCTTTTCCGGTCATAGGCAATGCGGCAATGTATACCTTGTAAAGGTTACTAAAGGCTACCCAGTTATCGTCCGGGCTAGGAATAATCCGTTGTGCATATTTAGATTTCACCAATTCCCGGGCTTCTTTACCGTTTAGGTTTACAGATTTGAGGGTTTTGGTTAGAGAACCAAATAAATAGCCACCGGTTTGGTAGTAAATTCTACTTCCGTCTTTATTAAATGATGGGAATTGGCCCTCTTTGGTAACCAATTTCTTGGTAGACGTATATCCCTGTTTACGGCTAAACGTTACCTCTAACAGGTAAATTCCCGCTTCCTTGGTGTTAACATATCCCTGATGTCCATTCCCCGATTCTTCTCTATAAACTATTTTGTTGATGTCTGTAGGAGAGAAAGCGGGTTCCCTATAAATCGCTTTCTCTTTGGTCAACGAAATAGGTTTGCTTTTGGATGAGGTTATATCCAACCTTTTAATGGTTCCCATAGTTTCATCATTCCAAGTAACATATACTAGGTGCTTACCGTCCTTGGAAAAGGAAGGCTCATACTCCAAGTCGGTTCCCGTAGTAAGACGTTGGGGAGTGCCATTTGGTAGTGTTTTCTTCCATAGATAACCCGCAGCGTTAAAGATTAAAGTCTTCCCGTCTGGAGAGGTAATTGCATTGCGAATAGTTTTTGGGTTGAAGGTCTCTGGGGACGGATTGTTCTGGAACCGCAATGCATCTACAATTTTATGTTCTGCAGTAGCCTTAAAAGGAATCTCGGTAACCTCTAGGCTGTTGATGTCAATTTTTTTAATTTTTCCCTGAGCCCATATAACGATGGCGCTATCATCTGGAGTGAAGTTGAAACCGGTGTAGGGTCCAAAAATAGCCCAGGTTTCCTGATGGTCCTTACTAAGTTGATCGTAGATAGGCCATTCTTTCCCAGACTTTAGGTCGTGTAAATAGAGTACGGTCTTTTCCCTAACTCTTTTAACGAACGCCATGATGTCTCCGTTGCGGGAAATAACTGGACGGATGGCACCCCCTGGGCCTCCAGTAACTCTTTCTATTTCCCCATTTTCCAAATTATAACGGTTGATGGCGTATATCTGACCATTGGGGTCCCTATTGTATTGAAAAGATCCTCCGGGAGATACATCTTCACTGTAATAAACGAACTTACCGTCTGGTGAAGCAAAAGGTTCTCCTAAGTCTTGTTGATCGTTCTTTCTTTTGGTAAGCTGAATCCCCTTTCCGCCCGATGTGTGGTACATCCAAATTTCACCGGCTCCTAGAGAACGCGTTGCGGTAAAGTGCTTTCTGGCGAATAAATAGTTGCCATCTGCAGACCATACGGCGTTGTTTAGGAGTCTAAAATCCTCCTTGGTTACCTGTTTTGCATGGGAACCATCGGTATTCATTATCCAAATATTGTCCCCACCACCTGCATCACTGGTAAAGCTAATTTTAGTGCCGTCGGGGCTAAATCTAGGCTGCACTTCATAGGCGTGCCCACCTCGGATAAGGGTTGCCTCTCCTCCGGTAATTGGTAAGGTGTATATATCTCCCAACATGTCGAAGACAATTTGGTTGCCATCCGGACTCACATCCAGGCTCATCCAGGAACCTTCGTCCGAGCTGATATTGACCGTTTTAAAGGGGAGGGCAGGGATGGTAACATCCCAACTTTCCTTCTTGGAATCTTCTTTTTCCTGAGCATAGGAGACTAGTCCATTGAATAAAAACAGGGCTAATAGGAAGTAGTTTTTCATTGTATAAAAGATCATTTTAAAATAGAAGGTTCAAATGTACTCAATAGAACTGTTATTATGAATTTTAAATATTTTGATTTATGCCCCTAATATTCCAAGGTAGCGTTGTTTTTCCATTAGGCGGTTTTCATCCAATAGACATGGAATTTTAATGGTGATTTAGTAGCTTGTAATTGGAAATATACCGCAGGTATTTAGTGTTTCTTGAGCGGTGGTAGGGGCATTTTATGGGATTTGTATAAACACAACCCAAGCTCAAGCGATGATTTTAATATCGATGGAAACCTCTTTCCGACTTATTTATTGTTCTATGGTATTATAGTATTAAAACAGGGTAAGGTCTCCCTACCGGGCTAAAAACAGGCTGTGGAGGCCTCACACTATTTTTTGGGCCTATTTGGGAATCTCCTTTTAAAGCCGCTCTATCCAAACCTTCGAGTAGTGCCTTTAACTTTTCAACCTACGTATGAAAGGTCTGTACCGATGAAACGCTGGCCTGCTATGATAATATGATAAAGGGATTCTCACTGCCTAGCTAAATGCTCATAGACCAGTACATCGCCCTGCGAGCGTTGTTGTGGTTGTTTGTCTTAAGTCGATGCCGATTTCAGAAGGTGTCGTGTTAATGATTTATTGTTGGGGTGGTGTCCATGTTAAACACAGTGAATCCCCTAGGGAGGTAGCCTTCCATTAAAGCCTCCAGGTAGAAGGAGTTTCCACTGGGGGTGTTTTCTATCCTGTTATACGTCCAAATTCATGGGAACCTCCATAAGTAGAATTTCCGTATCGCTATCGGCTTTAATATCCAGCGTTTCTATCTCCCAGATGCCTAAACCATCTCTTATGTTGAGTTCTTGACCGTTGATGGTGGCGTCCCCATTTAGGACAAAGGCGTATACCCCGTTGTTTTTAGCGTCGTTAAGGCTGTAGGTTACTTCCTTGCCTTTGTCCAGGTTGGTCATATTGAACCAAGCATTTTGATGTATCCAGACGCCTGCATCATCGGCATTGGGCGATAAAACCTGTTGCAGTTTATTTTTTCGGTCTGCCGTATCCAGTGTTATCTGGTCGTAGCGCGGTTCAACATTCTGTTTGTTGGGGAATACCCAAATCTGCAAGAATTTCACAGGTTTATCCGGATTGTTGTTGTATTCGGAATGCATTACCCCAGTACCAGCACTCATCACCTGAATATCTCCAGCCTGGATAACAGTCGTATTTCCCATATTATCCTGGTGCTTAAGATCGCCTTCCAAGGGAATAGAGATAATCTCCATATCCCTATGAGGGTGGGTTCCAAAACCTCTGTTTCCTGATACGATATCATCATTCAGCACCCTCAAAACGCCAAAATTCATGCGCTCTGGATCGTGGTAATTAGCGAAGCTGAACGTGTGTCTAGAGTGTAGCCATCCGTGGTTTGCATCTCCTCTTGTTTCTGCTTTGTGTAATACTGTCTTCATAGTTGTAACCATTTATAAAATTATATATTCTGCAATGAATTTAGGTGATTTGTATTGTATGCTAGATTATCATTGCAGCGTGTTCAATGCTTGTTTAGGCTTAATATACCTATACAATTTGTTCTATTCAATTCTTTACAATCATTTTGACCGGTGTATTAGGCTAATCTCGTATAAAATCCATAACACCAATATGGTGAGTGGTTTCGAAGGGTGGGTATTGGTGCTATCTTATCAATATTTAAACAATTCCTATATACAGGGGATTTTTAAATGTTTTAAAGTCAAAGTTAGGAGTATGATGTCTAAAAAAGAAGAAGCTGCAAGAAAATAATGGTTGGTTTTGGCCAAACTAGGTAAGGCCGTCACTTCCTTGATTTATAATGTTCCAGTCTTCGATCAATAATAAGCGCCGGTCATGGACTCCCTACTGATAATAGAAATTTTTGAGGGGTGCCGGTCCATAATTCCAGGGCTAGCTAGGGGAAAAATGGCGGCGACAAACCAATTTTATCGATTTCAAAATAAAATTTTCAAAATAACTGATTAATAGATTTTTCCGGTCGATAGCGGAGCAATAGTCGAAACGAATGTGTGTTCAAATTCAATTTGAACACCCTAATTTGTGTACTTACTAAGCGTTAACGTTTTATTTGGATTTTTTTTGCCCTCAAAATGTTCTAAACCGTGTTTGCAGTTTTTGGGGGCATTCTTAAAAATTCAATTGTAATGTCGAGCGGAATAAAAAACAACATCAGACTATTAACCTACTACCATGAGGTGTGCACCTTTTGCTAATATTTATTTCTTCGGTGATCGCTACCAATAAGGATTTTACACCTAGAAAGTGGTGGCTCCTGTATACTATTAATATATCAATCAAACTTTATTATTAAATCCATTTTCCCGAATCTATTTATGCTTATGAAAAAAACTACTATTTCCAAAGTTTCAGTTTTATTTTTTATTTTCTTGTTACTGCACTCTCTGAATGTTTTTGCAAACAGTGTTTTTAAGCTGGACTACCTTTCATTATCTGGATCCAATATGGCTTTATCATCACAATTGGAAAATTTTTCGTGGTCTGCGGATAATTTGACCGCTGGTGCGACTGGGGTTACTTATACTTTCTCTTATACTACAGTAACTACGATGAGTGGGGCTAATGATGCAATTTTATATGCCTTACAATCTGTTAGTAGTGGTTGGAATACTGAAAATGTTTCAGTAGAGGATGTTTCTGTAACTATTGATGGGATTAAACGATTAGTTTCAGAGGTTTGGACAGGGTCCGGGTCTCCTAGAAATAGGGTTTTTATTAGGCTGATAGATCCATTGGTTCCAGCAGGATCTGAGGTAAGTGTTACAATTGGTGATGTTATAAATAATTCTACAGTTTCCTCATATCCATGGCAATGGATCACGACTGCTACTGGTGGAGGGCATCAAATTGATAAAGCCGAAAGTCCTGTCCCGATTGTTTTGACTGCTCCAACGGCAAAAGGAGCGATAACCATTACCGATGCTCCAAGCGACCCTTCTTCTGATTGGTTGTTAAGTGAAGGTAAGTTAATTCCCCTGGTGGATGGTGCCAAAGTAAATGTTGATGTAGTGAACAATGCGCTCGCTTCAGGAAATCTTACTATCGAAGCTGAGGTAGATGTGTTTATTGATGCGAATGTAACTCCTGTTTTATCGGCAGATAGAACATTGACGCTAAAAGCAAATAGGGACATTAATCTAGAGGCTTATAGTTCAATTGCAGCTAGTGGTTTTTCTCTCAATACTATAATATGGTCAGATGCTGATGCCTTAGATGGAGGCATTGCATATATTAAAAACCAGGCTGAAATTTTAACGAACGGTGGCCATCTTTGGATTGGGGGAGGTAGCAGTAGTGGTTTATGGAATGGACTAACTGTAGGAAATGGGACATCCACTGGGAATACTACCAATTCAAATGGAATTACGTTGGTTAAAACCAATATTCAAACAGCTGGCGGAAACATCGCGTTTTACGGAAAAGGATTGTCAGGTAATAATGTAGGGATGCCGACTCCCATTTCGACAGGTAATTCAACAAATGCTAATGGTATTCGTTTGCACGATGGAAACCTGATAGATGCAGGGGTTGGTACTATTTATATGTATGGTTTTGCAGATAACCAATATCCAACATCCAATTCAAATGGAGTAGAATTGAGTCAAACTGTAGGAGCCCCCGATTTGATTACCTCTTCAAATAATACGAAAGATGCTATCTTTATAGAAGGACATGCCAAGGGGCCTTCTACTGTAGCTAATTCATGGGGGTTTTATTCACATCTTTCCACCGTTGAAAATACAGGGGGTGGTACTGTTCATATAAAGGGTAGTGCCGTGAAGAATTCAGGAGTTACCGTGGCCAAGGACGGGGCGATTTTAGCTGCTAGTGGCAAAATAATACTAGAAGGAACCGCAGCTGGTGCGACAAGCCCCAGTGTACTAGTGCAAGGAGCTGTAGGGCAGAAAGAGAATACCAATGTAACGTTCTCGGATGCAGATATAGAAATCATCGGGGATAGATTTTCTGTTTCGGGCAACGCACCCAATGGTCAACTTAAATCATCAGGAAAATTGTCTATACACCCTTATACAAACGGGATGGATATAGGGTTAGGTAGTGCGTTGGCTACACTACAATTACCCGCTTCTTATTTTATAACAAACATTGCAGATGGTTTCTCAACAATATTAATAGGTGATGCCAATACAGGAGCAATAAACATAGACGGTACGTTAATTTATCAAGATCCCTTATCCCTTATCACTGGTAATAATATCGTATTTAGCACTCAGGCAGATGTTAGAAGTGAAAGTGCTAATGCCCTTACACTTTGGACACGGGCTAAAGGAGACAATGAGGCCAATGATACTAATTATGGAGCGATATGGATGCAGCAAGGTTCATCAATCCACACCGCAGGTGGCAACCTAACCATGGGTGGCGGATCTGATCCTTACATAGGTTATGCTATGGGTGATCCATCAGTACCTTCGCTCGAGAATAATGCCATATATCGTGGTGTTGCCATGAATGGTTCTATAAATGTAGCAGGGGGTAACATTATTATCAATGGTAGGGGGAGCAGTGCTAGTATCGTTGGGCATGCTAGAGGTGTTAATATTGCGGGGACTATAGAAACGACAGGTTCGGGTAATATCACTATCAGAGGAATAGGTAAAGGTGCTTCGGATGCAATTGCTTTAGGGGACAGTTATTTTTATCCCGATGCTGTAGGTGCATTGAAAACAGAAAATGGTAATATAACCATAGATGGAAAGCCATCCGGTCCTAATAGAAATGGTCTAAATATTTCTACTTCTGGATCATATATCCAAACAAACGGAAATTTTTCAGCTACTACTACCGGAAGAATTACTGCCACGGTTGGGGGATTGGACATTGGTGGCAGTACTTATTTAGAAGCTTTAGATAATGTTATGCTACCTCATGGAAATAATGATTTTGTGGGTAGTATAACGGTAAAATCAGCCTCTAATCTTCATATAACAGGTAAAAACGAATTGACCTTAGCGGAGATTAGTGCCAAAGGAACGATATTAATTGCCACCCAGAATGGGGATGTAACGATTGCTGAAGGTGTTTCCACCTCCAATGCCACAGTGGATGCCATACGGATTTATGCCAGTAAAGATAAAAATGCAGGGGATTCAGCTGGAGGGAATATAATAATTAACGGAACACCTGTTATAAGCACTGGTGCCGGTGGACAGGCTAAATTTTACAGCGGCTCTATTTTGGGAAGTGCAAATTTAATTGCACTAATCGGTGAAAAAAATACCCGATATAACGTAGATGCCAATACTTCAGTATTTGAACCGGAGTTAAATTCTGGCCTTTACGCATTAATTAGAGAAAAAGAAAATTTACTTCCAACAGCAGTAAATGTTAGTTTCTCAGGTGTTTTAACGACCAAGCAAGAATTGACTGGCGCCTATGTTTATAATGATCCCGAAAATGATCCTGAAACCGAAACAACCTACCAATGGTACCGTGCAGATGATTCTAACGGAACAGGAAGGTTGGTAATAGAAAGTGCCAATGCAATTACTTATACACTTTCACAGGAGGATATTGGTAAATTTATCAGTTTTGAAGTAACACCAAAAAATGGAGCTGGTGCAGGTGTTCCAGTTGAAAGTATCTTTAAAGGGCCAATTGCTGATGTTTTTAGTGCCCGTATATCTGCTTATAGAAGCGTAAGTTGTAATGGCGGAAGTGATGGCTCGGCCGCTGTTGAAATAAGTGGAGGTGTGGGGCCGTACAGCTACAGTTGGAATGATCCCTCTCTGTCTACTACTGCTGAAGTAGAAAATCTTGCGGCAGGGACCTATGTAGCTACAATTACGGATAGTAGAAATCAGAATACTACGATCTCAGTAACTATTGTAGAACCACCAATATATTCAGTAGAGGCTCCAGATGATGTTGTTGCCTGTGGAAGTTATAGTCTTCCAGTATTAACAGAAGGACATTACTTTACACAGCCTGGTGGTAATGGAAGCGTACTTTATGCCGAAGATCTAATCACAAGTTCCCAAACTTTATATGTTTATGGGGAAAATGAAAATGGTTGTACAGATGAAAAAAGCTTCAATATTACCATTAATGAGAATGATATTGCAGGAGTAACATTTTCAGATAGTGAAGTAGTGTATAATGGAGAAGAGCATACGCTCGCCGTTGTTGGATTGCCTGCTGGAGCCTCAGTCGATTATAATGTGAGTAATACTTATACCAATGCTGGTAGCTATAATATTACTGCAAGAGTAACCTCAGCACATGCAAGCTGTGCCGACCGGGTACTAACAGCCACCCTTACCATCAACAAGGCGGAAGCGGTCATCAC
>NZ_VVIN01000088.1:0-9230 GCF_008711145.1 Arenibacter lacus | reverse complement strand
AGACAGTTATGTGTTTTCAATCGCAATTCGTCTGGCAAGTAAGGGAATTTGTGCTGATAACCGGTACACATTATAACGGCATCATATCTTTCTTTACTTCCATCACTGAAATGGGCGATGTCACCTTCAAAATTTTTGAGCAAGGGTACTTCTTTAATTCCCTCTGGCCAACTTACCCCAATTGGGTTTGTGCGGTAGGATAGCGTCACGGATTTGGCGCCGTGCTTATAACATTGAACTCCAATATCCTCTGCAGAGTAGCTACTACCCACTAAAAGGATATTCTGATCTTTAAATTGATCTGCTCCCCTAAAATCGTGCGCATGCATAACCGCACCGGGGAAGTTTTCCAAGCCTTCATAGTAAGGCATATTGGGCGTAGAATAATGACCACTGGCCACTACCAGGTAGTCGAAAATCTCGGTATAGGTCCTATCATTTACCAGGTCGTCCACCACCACCGAGAACTGTTGTGTTTCCTCGTTAAAAGATACCCAGCGCGCAGCGGTATTGAACCGAATGTGCTCGCGGAGTCCGCTTTTCTTTACTCTTCCTTCTATATAATCGAACAATACGGGTCTTGGCGGATAAGAAGAGATAGGCTGTCCAAAATGCTCATCAAAAGTGTAATCTGAAAACTCCAGACATTCTTTAGGACCGTTGGACCAAAGGTATTTGTACATACTGCCGTGAACAGGCTCCCCATACTTTCCAACGCCTGTACGCCAAGTATAGTTCCACAATCCTCCCCAGTCACTTTGCTTTTCAAAACAAACTACTTCAGGGGTTTCAATTCCTTTTTTTCTTAGGGAATCAAATGCCCTTAATTGCGCCAAACCACTAGGTCCGGCGCCAATAATTCCAATTCTCATATTCATATTTCAATCATTAGTTTTAGTTTCAAAAGCATCGTTCACAACAGCCCATAGCAATCCTCATCCCCTCATGGGAAGGGATGAATTTATTAACCTAGCATTGTGCTGTTCTCCTTATTCTCTTGCTGGCACCCAAATCGGAATTATTGGGTGGTAGAGGCCTTGTTTATTCGTAAACCAGGCTCTTGGCCTCTATGCTGCCGTAAAATGCAATCCAAAAAATAATAGTAAGGGATTATTAGGTGTTTTAAGCCACCTAATATGTAGCACCCTTTTAAATTTTGCAACTGCGAACTTACAAAAATCCTGACAATTAGGCAAAATAGATTTTCAGGCACTGACCATCAGGTACTTACACTTACCCACTAGTGTCTTTTAGTCATGAAAGGAAGTATATGCTATATTTTAGAGGCGAATATGGTTATTTTTGTCTTGCAAGGACATGGCCTTTACAAAACAGGGCACGTGGGATTTAATCCATAGTATAAAGTTGTATTTTTGGTCCAAAATTACAGTATATGATCATTCATCGTTTAGGGGAAGGCAATTCATTGATCAATAAGTTTGTTGCAGAATTAAGGGATGTAGATATCCAAAAGGATGCCATGCGCTTTAGAAGAAATATAGAGCGAATTGGAGAAATTCTGAGTTATGAGCTGAGTAAAACCTTAGACTACCAGCAAGAGCTAATCTCTACTCCACTGGGAAACAAGGAGATGAACCTCCCCAACAATGATTTGGTTTTGTGTTCCATTCTACGGGCTGGATTCCCCTTGCATCAAGGAATGCTAAATTATTTTGACCAGGCCGAAAATGGTTTTATATCGGCTTATAGGCATCACCCCAACGATGGGGATGCGTTTGAAGTACGGGTAGAGTATTTTGCAACACCTTCCTTAACGGACAAAACTTTGGTTTTGGTAGATCCCATGTTAGCCACGGGGCGGACATTAGAAAATGTTCTTATGTCTTTAAAGGAGTACGGTACCCCGAAACAGATACACTTGGTGTCTGTCATAGGTTCTGAGGAAGGGATTGCCCACGTAGAACAGGTATTCCCAGCAGACACCCATTTATGGATCGCAGCCGTTGATGAAGCTTTGAACAGTAGGGGATATATTGTTCCCGGGCTTGGAGATGCGGGCGACCTCTCTTATGGTAGTAAATTATAAGTAGGTGGGCACAACTGCTTTCCCTTAAAAACACAAAAATACCCGGTCTACCCGGGTATTTTATAAAACTAACTAACTCAAACAAAACAAAAAAAAGCCAAATTAATTCCATGGTTTGGAAACGCCTTGTAATATCCAAGGCTTAGACCAAGGAGTATCGTTTTCTATATACCCAGGAACATCGTCTGTATGGGAGGTGGTTTCCAAACTGTTTAGGGCTGAATAATAATTATCCCTATTTAGGGTACTGTTTGATGCCGGATAAACAAATCGCACTGGGATTACAGTAGATTTTGCGAAAGGTCCTGGGCGTAGATCTGGTAATCCGGTTCGTCTCCAATCCAAATAGGCCTCCGAGGCCGAACTAAAGTTCGCAATCCATTTTTGCTCCATAACTTGTTCCAAGGTACCATCAAAGGCCACCCCATCATTATCTATATAAGCAGAAAATTGATCTCCTATTCCCCAAGTTTCCAAGGAAGCTTCCACCCCTTTGTTATAATTACCTTCCGCATCCGAGCCCCACCCTTTTAAAGCAGCCTCTGCTCTAAGGAAACAGAGCTCTGCATACGAGAATACCCTGGCTTTTAAATGAGGTCCACTTACGGCATTAAACATTGGGTTCATTAGGGATACATGTGGATTTCCACCTCCCTGTACGGGATTTGGGTTTAAGTTATAGGTAT
The DNA here is from genome assembly GCF_008711145.1 of Arenibacter lacus. Taxonomy (NCBI): domain Bacteria; kingdom Pseudomonadati; phylum Bacteroidota; class Flavobacteriia; order Flavobacteriales; family Flavobacteriaceae; genus Arenibacter; species Arenibacter lacus. The sequence goes on along the minus strand of NZ_VVIN01000088.1, from coordinate 6,497 downwards.
AGGGTTCCGATCCTTGATAGGACACAGGAATTCCCACATAAACGCTATTGGTATCAATTAAACTAAGCCCTGCCTCCCGATCTGCATACCAAGTATTTGGATCAAATATCTTGAGGTTATTTGGTGGCAATATGTCTTCATTAATATACCTCACTCCATCTACCACCACATCGTCTCCTCCACCAGGCACTTCCGAGGCGGGTACTACCTTGATGGGGATTTCCACCGCATCGAACCAAATATTCCTTCTAGGGTCGTTTAACTCCCTCAACTTATAGGTAAAGGTGGTACATGGTTTCACCCTAGTAAAATTGGAAGGGGTACCCTGCAGCCCGTTACTAGGCTGGGAATCCCCTGGACCGGTTCCTAAATAGGGAACAGCACACTCTTCCTCCACGCTATCTATCAAGGGTTTGGATAGGGTGGCCTGTACCCCTGCACCGGCGAAACCTGGATCTTTTTCGGACAATCGCATATAGTATCTTAGCGCCAAGGAATTGGCATATTTTATCCATTTTTGAGCATCCCCTTGGAAAAAAATATCTTGAGTAGCGCTAAAGACCTCCAAGTTTCCTGCGTTTGCGGAAAGCATTTCTGAAGCTGCCTCAAAATCTGCAATGACCCCTTTATATACCATCTCTTGTGGGTCGTATTTTGGCAACAATACCTCTCCATCCCCTTCTAGGGCTTCGGTATAAGGGATATCCCCATAGAAATCTGCAAGCAGGGCAAAATTATGTGCGATTAGTATGGTCGCTACTGCTTCGTGAAATTTAAACTCCAGTTCCTGTGCTCGTTCCAGCGCCAGCTTAGCGGTACGTAAATTACTGTAATAGTTTTCCCAACCACTCCCTGGCCAATCGTAATCATTAGTGCCCCAAGAGTCCTTCTGCGTATACTGCACATAAGCCGATAAGGGATCGCTATAGCCTTTATTCCCAACATCCATAGCGGTTTTCACCATTACATCGGTCAATAAGAAACTTGGATTTGCCTCGGAAAGGTTTACCCCATTGGGATTGGTGTTTAGATCGGTGATATCTTGGTCGCAAGAGGAGGCAGACAAGATGCACAAGACCAATATTAATTTATATAGTTTGTTGTAAGTGCTCATAATTTTATCGTATTAATTATTAACAGCCTTTTCTTAAAAGCCTACATTGAGTTTAAAGCCAACGGGAATGGCCCACGGACTCACATTAAAGCGTTCTATACCTTGCTTAAATTGGATACCACTACGACCTTGGGTAGAGGATTCTGCCTGAAATGCCATTTCTGGATCTATCCCGATATCTGCTTTGGTCCATAAAATTATATTACGACTATATAAGGAAATGGCGAGGTTATGTAATCCTATGCGACTAATGGTTTTGCTGGGCACGGTATAGGTAATGGCTATCTCTCGCAGTTTTACAAAATCGGCATCAAAGGTAGCCGTCCTAGTAAAGTCCCAACCGTAATGGTCTTGGTATCTTGTATACACTGTACCGGGTCCTCCTAGGTTTTCAGCGACAGCCACAAAGTTTCCATTATCGTCATAATCTCCCTGTACCCCGGGCATAAAAACACCATCGTTCAGGGTAATCCCTCCTTCGGTAACCGGAAAACCTCCTTCCGCTGCCGTGGGCCCTCCTACCAGCACATAAAACTCTCCGTCTTCCGACAGGTACTTATCGGCATTATTCTTAAGAAAGGTAGGCAGGTCACCAACGTCATTAAAATTGTGCAACTTATTTAACCATCGTTGTGTATGCATATCGGATTCCCCATAACGGTGGGTTTGGGAAACAAACTGTCCGCCTTTTCGCCAATCGAAATTCATGGTTATGGACCAATTTTTATAGGAGGCCGAAGTGGTCATCCCCAGATTAAAATCTGGATTAAAGTTTCCTATAATGGGAGCCACCCTATTGCCATCGGCATCCTCCAGTGTTCTATCACTGTCTTCAAAACCAGAATCGTCAATAATTGGCCAACCGTGGTAAGGTGAATTGGGATCATCTACCCGCACCATGGCACGGTCAATAATATTTCCTATTTCTTCGCCCAGCCAGGTGATGGCACCTCCTTTGGCGTCGGTCCATAGGGTTATAGAGTTCATGCCCTCTGCCAGCTCTATTACCTTGGTACGGTTTCTACTGAAGACAAAGCCCATATCCCAATGCCAATCGGTATTGGAAATTATGGTTCCGCCCAATCCGGCTTCTACCCCATTACTGGTGAGCAAACCTGCATTTATAAACCTAGAACCATATCCCGAGGCAATGGGCGTACTCACGGGAAAAATTTGATCCCTATTCTTGCTTTCGTAATACGTAACATCAAACCGCAGGCGATTGCTAAATAAGGACACGTCCGTACCCACCTCCCAGGAGCTTTGGGACTCCGATTTTAGATCTGGATTTAATAGTGTTCCCGGAACCGATAGCAAAGAAGCATTGCCCCAAGAATCGCCACTGTTGAGTACCGGTTGCAAATTATAGGGACTGGTATCGTTTCCTACCTCTGCATAACCTGCCCTTAGTTTTATCAAGGAAACCTTATTACCCAAATCCAGCGCATTTTGCAATAGTAGGCTGGAAGATATGGACGGATAGAAATAGGAGTTATTGCTATCTGGCAGGGTACTAGACCAGTCGTTTCGTCCCGTAGCATCTATATAGAGTATGTCTTTATACCCAATACTTACCAGTCCGTACAAGCTATTTACCTGGCGCTCACTCTTAAAAGAACTATAGTTTAGGTTGTCCGGGGCAATATTAGAAAGGGTAAAGAGACCCGGCGCCAATAATCCAGATCCTCTGTTCTTGGTAGAATTGGTAACGCTCATGGAACTGGCGGTCCGTTTATTTCCCCCTACCGATGCAGAGAAATCCCAATTATCGTAATCCTTTGCATAGGTAAGTAAGAAATCTATATTGGTCTCATTGTTTAGGATATTGGTTATACCATAAGCCCCATTGATATCCTGGGTATATCCCTTGGACATTTTGGTTTCGCGCACCTCCTTTATTTCATCATAATTATAGCGAACCATAGCGGAAAACTCGTCTGTAAGTTGCCAATCTCCCCTAGCATTCCCATAAAAGCGGTTTCTTTCAAATCCGTTATTCACCTCATGGGCCAAGAAATAAGGGTTATTCCATTCGGTATCGGTAGGGTCGTCCCCAAAGGCATAGGGAGAATTTTGTCGGAATCCCTCATAGCCGGGCAACCAATAATCTTTCATCTGACGCACATCTATATGGGGTGCCGTTTCATAAAGGGCTTGCATGGGATTGGCGCCGCGATTAGATGCCGGCCTATTATCGGCACCGGATTTCGTATAGTTGAGGCTAGAACTGATCTTTATTCTATCATTTAGGTTTAATGCCGAATTTAAGTTGATGCTATTCCTACTGAGATCGGAATTAGGGATAAACCCTTTGTGCTCCATATTGGTATAGGACAATCTATAGTTTATCCTTTCCGTATTATCCTGGATGGCCACATTGTTGGTAGTGGTTATTGCGGTATTGAAAAAGTTAGGGGCATTGTTGTAGGATTTCAACTCTCTTGGCACTGGCACCCCGCTATTTATTTCTTCCTGGGTATAGGGCCAATGAATGGCTTTCACCCCTTGATCCAATGCCGGACCGGCCCAAGCCGAGGAGGTTTCCCCGACAATAATAGCCCCGTACGAATTAGATGGAAAATTATCTTCGGTATAGGGTCTAGACCCGGAGGCAAACCTTCTGTGCGTGTCTAGGTAACGATAGGGGATATCAAAAACGGTACTGGAGTTTATGGTTACCCCCAAGCCCTTTTTAGCTTTTCCTTTTTTAGTAGTTATCAATATGACGCCATTTGCAGCCCTAGACCCGTAAAGTGCTGCAGCACTTGCCCCTTTCAATACGGTCATGCTTGCTATATCATCGGCATTTATATCTGAGATAGCATTCCCAAAATCGGCCCTATTGTCACGACCTACCCCACCAACATTATTAACCGAACTGATTACGGGGGCTCCATCAATTACAAATAACGGCTGATTGTCACTGGACAATGAGGAGGCGCCCCTTATATTAATATTTACCGTAGAACCCGGTCCGCCAGTAGAATTAATAGCTACCCCGGAAACTTTTCCCGAAAGGGCGTTTAGGGCATTCTCTTGTGGAACATTGTCTAGGGCATCGCCACTGACTTCGCTTACCGCGTACCCCAAGGATTTCTTCTCCCTAGAAATTCCCAATGCCGTTACTACCACCTCATCCAACTCTTCGGAATCGGTCGTCATTACCACATTGATTGTCGATTGGTTTCCTACGGTTATCTCACGGTCTTGCATCCCCAGGTAGGAGAATTGAAGTACTGAATTCTCCCCAGGCACCGTGATACTATAGTTTCCATCAAAATCCGAGGTCACCCCAGTGGTGGTTCCCTTCACTACCACGGAAACCCCCGGGAGCAATTCTCCCGTTTCACTACTGATCACTCCCTTTACTTCTTTCTGTCCCAACATGATGGTAGTCTTCATGCCCAACAGCAGCAGTAATAAGATTTTTACATATTGTTTTTCCATGTTGTATGTTTTTAACGGTTTGGTTAATCATTCCCCTAACAAATCTATCCTATAAAAAGCACTATACTGCATTACATTTTATTAATTATATAGTAAATCTTAACCATTTTTGTCGTTATGGTAATTATCCAGAATATATCTGTCAATATTTCACCACTCTCCTTTCCATGAATTTATTACTTCAAGTGGAGGTGGGATTGGAAAAAATTATTTTTAGAGACAAAAAATGAGGGTGAGGATAATAAAGTATTCCCTATAAAACCCTTGCAATGGGAATTGTTATTTTAAATAAAGGTTGAATAGCACGCGAACCTATTTACAACCACTGCTTTAAATCTTCTAATTTCTGTATGGAGAAGTGCGCCTCGGGTACCTGTCCAAATCCGTACTCGGCAAAAACAAAGGGAAGCTCATTTGCCAAGGCTGCCTCGTAATCCCCTTGGGTATCTCCTACATAAATTGCCTTCTCAAGATTATTTCTTTTTAGAAGCATCCCAATATTTTCTGCCTTGGATTTGCCTGTGTTTCCCGAACATTCAAAATCTAGAAAATAGGATTCCAACCCATGAAATTCAAAAAAGGCCTCTATATACCCTGCTTGGCAATTACTGACTATATACAATCCATAATTTTCACCTAAATAGGCAAGGGTTTCTTGCAAACACGGGTAAAGCACTGCTCCAAATTCCTTAATTCTTGCTACTTCCGCCTTGTAACAGCTTTGCATTACCGCTTGCTGTTGCAGCCGGGTTAAATAGGGAAACAACTTAGCACCCACCAAATTATGCTGCATGCCAAGTATTCCCTTTATTTCTTCTTCTGTAATGGGGGCTCGTATAAGCGGATTATCCCCCAAGGCCCTATGCCAGGCTTTTACACTCATTTCCAGGGGATTCCACAGGGTTCCATCCAAGTCGAAAATGACACTTTCCAATGATTCCTTCCACCTATCCATAGACTTTTCAAGTAATTATTACCGCTATAAAATCACGCTTTCCCCTGTTTTAGCCGATTGGTAGGCCGCATCTACGATGGTGAGCACCACTTGTCCTTCCTCTATTCCGGGAACTGGGGTTTCCCTCGTCTTTATACAGTTAATAAAATGCTCCATCTGCCGCGTATAAATGGACTGATCACAGTGTTCTGTTCGTTCGGGTAGCTGTGGAGCAATTGTTTTAACCCCATCATCTTTGGGAGTTTTTAGGAAGGTAGGAAAGAGGTTGGCATACCCCTTGGTCCCATATAACCCGGTACTGGCCTCAGGACCGTCTTTATGGGGTTGCCACCAGCCACTTTCTATGATACTTTCGGCACCATTATCCCAGGTGATTATTAATATCCCGGTATCATCTACCTCATAATTCCCAAACTGTGTGGAGAGTCGGGCATACACCCTTTTGGGCAAAGGATCTCCCAACAGATACCGCACTGTATCAATGGCATGTACTCCCATATCTGCCAATGCGCCACCGCCAGACAATTCCCGATCTACAAACCAACCGGAAGGTCCCCAATGCTCATGAATACCATATCCTTTCGTCTTAAAGATTTTCCCCAGTTGTCCGGAGGCTACAGTTTCTCTAATGTATTGGGTATCCCTATCAAAACGCCACATATGCCCTACCATTACCAATTGCTGCTGCTCTTTGGCTACCAACGCTAGTAGTTTGCCTTCTTTGGCGTTCATTGCCATGGGCTTCTCTATAAAAACATCCTTCCCTTTTTCCAAAAATTTCAGAGCGTAGGGTGCATGAAACTTATTAGGGGTACTAATGACAACTGCATTTATAGAGGGATCTTCCACTACCCTGCTGATACTACCGTAGGCTCTTTCAACGCCGTATTTATCAGCAAACTTTCTGGCGTTGGCCTTGTCTTTGGAAACGACCGCTACCATTTCTACCCCGGACATACCTTGCAATCCGCGTGCGTGATA
>NZ_VVIN01000087.1:0-9588 GCF_008711145.1 Arenibacter lacus | reverse complement strand
AGCTTGTTAAGATCATAGCTCAATCTTGCATCGATGGCTCCATATTTAGTTTCAGCTGTATTAACAGCACCGTCAATCATTTTCCCTACCTTATATTTATTGTAGGATCCTATAGCCTCAACCCCTAGTCCGTTTTCAAAATACCTTCCGATACTTAATCGCGATGGATACGCCAAGGCATTCCAATTGTCCTTTACATTGAACAATTCACTGAAATCGGCACCTGTACCGGAATCATCTACAAAATTATATCCTAGACCTACCATCCAGGCACTCTTAACAATTTTGTCCTTTTCGGTAATACGCAAATCCTGTGCGTTGCTATTGGTAAAGGAAATGAGCAGTAAAAAAACTAAAACAATCCTACTAATTTTCATTAAAACTTAATTTTAAATTATTATTAATTTAACCACCAAATTTAATTGGAATTTTATCACTTAACTATTAAAATTCTATTAAAATCTTACATAATTATAGGATAATAATCTCTTTTCTACCACAGCTATAGACTTATTAAATTTAATAGGGTATTACACCATACCTGTAAAAAGAACTAAGGCTTCTAGCTAGCAGTCAAGTTAAGCCACTTCTTAACGGGAGGGAAGTTTTATTATTGTAATGGAGATTAGAAAAAGGAAGGTTTCAGTAAAAAGTGATCAGTAATCGGTTTTGCAATTAACAATAAATAATATTGGTAGAAGCTTTAGGCATCATAGGCTGGAGGCTTTAGGCTGGAGGCAATAGGCTTTAGGCTTTAGGCTTTAGTTAATGAGCATACCATTCAAGGACCTAATGATTCTTAAACCTTTAATTCATGTGAATTTCCGCTTCCTTTAGAGCAATTGGTAAACGGAAATTCTGGACTGAAAGGAATCACTAGAAACTTTACTTCCTTTCAAGAATAATCTTTCAATCCATAGGTTCTCGATACAAAATTCCTCCGGGTTTCACTCCTGACAACTTCGTAACAACATAACCTTATAACAGCATAACCTTTTAACTATTTAACCGTTTAACCATTCAATAGGTAAAATCCTCAATTCCTAGCCAATAGCATCTCATTTTCCAAACAACACCTCCATTATTACATTATCCCATTGCTACATTGTTACATCAATCCCCCATTTTCAAATTAACACATTTCCAAATTGGCTAATAATCAAACCCATTGGTACATCGCTACATTGATCAATGGTTACATTAATCCCTCCCATTTCCAAATCAACTAATCTTCAAATCAACCTACTCCTTTTCTATAAAAACAATCGTTTTCCCTGTTTTGGGAAGGGAATAGAGACAAAACGGACTGGTGGTGATGAGTTCTCCCTTTGGGGAGTCGAAAGTGTCCAGAAGGACTATTTTAATAGAGTCCTGGGATTCTTTTTGGATGTAGATTTCCAAATTCCTCATCCCCTTTATCATTCCCGGCCCATAAAACAGAAGGGTTTCCTTTTTGAAGTCGACCTGAGGAAGGGGGATACCGGGTTTTCTGGTCTTGTTGATCTGTGCGAACAGTAGTTTTAGGGATTTTTCGTCCTTGATTACCTCAAAATGAGAGGCTTCCAAATGGCTATGGGTGTCGTGCAAAACCAATTGCGGGATGGCCGATTCCTGGTCGGAGGTTGTTTTCTTTTGAGCGGAGCAGGAAAGTCCCATTAGCAATAAAAGATATAGGAAGCATCGCATCAGTTTAGTTTTGGTGTCGTTCTGCAAACGCCTTTTCATAGATGGCCTCGTAAAGGGGCAGTACTTTTAAAATATCAAAATCTAAGGCTGCCTTGGCGGCATTGTCTTTAAATTTCTCCAGGGTGGCATCGTCCTTCAATATTTTTAGGGCATTGGCCGCCATTTCATCTACATTGCCTACATCACTTAAATAGCCCGTAACCCCTTGCCTATTCACCTCAGGAATTCCCCCTGCATTACTAGAAACCACTGCTACGCGATTGATCATAGCTTCTAAGGCCGCCAATCCAAAGCTCTCCGATTGGGAAGGCAATAAAAATAGGTCCGAAAAACATAGAATTCTATCTACCTCATTACTATTCCCTAGGAATAGTACTTTATCCTCAATCCCCAGATCTGCACACAGCTGTTCTGCCCCTTCTTTCTCAGGGCCATCCCCTACCATTACCAGTTTTGCAGGAATTTGTTCCTGGATCTTATGAAAAATGTGAATCACATCCGGGATGCGTTTTACCTGCCTAAAATTACTGATGTGGGTAATTATTCGCTCTTCATCCTTGGCCATTAACGCCCGTTGGCAATCGGTAATGGGGATTCCGTATTTCCGCTTATCAATAAAATTGGGCACCACTTCTATCTCCTTTTTAATATCAAAAAGATTAAGGGTGCTTTGTTTTAAATTTTCAGAAACGGAGGTGACCACATCGGATTTATTGATGCTAAAAGTAACCGCTGGCTTGTAAAAGGGGTGCCTTCCTACCAAGGTAATATCGGTTCCGTGCAGGGTGGTGATCATAGGGACATAGATCCCCTCTTCTTCCAACATCTTTTTTGCCATATAGCCTGCATAGGCATGGGGGATGGCATAGTGAACATGCAATAATTCTATTCCGTATAATTTAATGGTATCTACCAATTTACTGGAAAGCGCCAGTTCGTACGGCTGATAATGGAACAAGGGGTATTCCGGGACATTCACCTCATGAAAGTGGATCCTTTCACCCAGTAACTCTAATCGTACTGGTTGTTTATAGGTAATAAAATGGATTTCGTGCCCGCGATTGGCCAAGGCAATGCCCAATTCGGTAGCCACTACACCACTTCCTCCAAAGGTTGGGTAACATACGATTGCTATTTTCACGTAATTTTATTTTTACTGATTATAGAATGTCGGGGGACTTTATCTGCTTCCGTCATAGGTGTCTCCCGGATGTCCCTTTCGGACAAAACCTTTATCCGCCCTAAATTTATTCATTTTATTTCACTGTACCAGTTTATTACTCCTTAGATTGATCTCCTATAATGGTTCAACAGCCGTAAAGCACTGTTTTTCTGTAGGGATAATGATTGAAATTTTTGGTTATAGATTTAAGGGTGTTGGTTAGATTGGAGTTTTTGTTTTTGGTGGTTGGTCACAAAGTCAATTATTAACTATACTGAATTCATTGTACTTTGCTTTAAGTCCTTGTTCATTTTCTTTGCTTGTCCAGGGCCGAGAGACAAAGGTACAGTGTACCTTTGGAAAGAGGAGCCAGCGGTAGCGATGGCCTAAGGTGTTAAAATGCTTCTTACTAAAGTGACTGTTTTCGACACCGAGTTCGAAAAACCGTGTTCGAAACTCCGCGCTTTTTAAGAAAAATAAAAAGCTGAATCTCAGTCCCGAAGCCTCGGGATTAGAACCTATTCTACAGATAAAGTTAATTTAATAAAAAGCTTTCATTTTTGTTTGCCGCCTAATTTCTACTTTGGTAGAAAATCACAGGATTATCATAAGGAAGTAAACAAGATATACCTATCAGGTGATAGACATCCAGCAGGCAAGGCTTATTTCAAAATAAAATGGAAAAACTCAACTCCTATTTAAGTTGAGAGAGATAAGGCACTAATTCAAAATCGCTTCATAAATGGTTTCTTGGATGCGGGTTCTAAGGCTCGATTTAATCAAGAGGGTGTTGGTGGCAGATGGGAAGGTTCTGTTAGATAGAAATACATAGACCAACTCCTTCTCTGGATCTGCCCAGGTATAGGTACCGGTAAATCCGCTATGGCCAAAACTCTTTCTGGAGACTAGCTTACTGGCGGGTCCGCCTCCATTAGGGTCGGGTTTATCAAATCCCACGCCCCTTCGTACATTATTATCACAGAAGTAACAGGTATTGAATTTCTGTATGGTCCTATTATCCAAATACTGCTTCCCCCCATAATAGCCTTTTTGAAGGTACATCTGCATAATCTTTGCCACGTCATTGGCATTGCCAAAAAGTCCCGCATGTCCGCCAATACCTCCTTGCATAGCCGCCGCCATATCGTGTACATAGCCCTGTACCCGTTGGTAGCGGTAATAATTATCGTCCTCCGAGGGCACTATATCTTGCTTGGGAAATCTTTCCAAAGGGTTATAGCCCATGCGGGTAGCCCCAATGGATTTATACAAAAAGTTATCGGCCAAGGTGGCTAAATCAGTATTATAGGTATTCTCGATATACTTTTTCATTACAAAAAAAGCGAGATCGCTATAACGGTATCGGTTCGACTTAAGGGTCTGTCTTCCAATTCGCTCATAGATAGAATCCTTATAATGATCTGCCATATATAAATGGTCTGCCACCTGAACCGAATACCCATCGGTCATCTGATTGCGATAGAACTCGGCCGAAGGCTTCCTATTCTCATCCAAGGTATTTAGATAGAAACCAATCCATGCCGGTAATCGGCCATAATGTGATAAGGCCTTTAAAACCGTCACATTCTTTAAATCCGAATCGGAAAAGGAGGGGATTAGTTCCTGGAAGGTAGTATTTAAGCCCACGCTGCCTTCTTCTTCCATTTTCATCACTAGGGGAAGCGTTGCCAATATTTTAGTGAGTGAGGCCAAATCATAGATATAGTTAGGGGTAATCTGGGCGTCTGAATCATAGGTAGGTTTACCAAAGCCTTTATTATAGACTACCTTCCCCTTGCGGGCTACCAGCACCTGCGCCCCGGGAAACATCAGGGAGTCTATGCCATTCTGCACCATTTTATCGATCTCCGCCAATTTACTGGAGCTCATCCCTACACGCTCTGGGATACTATATCCCAATCGTTTTAAGGCAGGTACCGTTACGCTTGAATTCACAGGGAAATCGACATGCGAACTTACTGGTAATACCCCTTTTGCTGGTAGGGCTCCAAAAATAACCTGCGCGGTTTTTTCCTGGGCAATCTTACTGTTCTGATACCCTACTACCACCGCATCAATATGATTGAAGGACGGGATATCTAACAGGGCATAAGGTCTTGCAAACAGGGCCAGCACCACATTGGAAGTGCGTTCTGCCGCCAAATCCATTAACCAATCTATCTCCCATTTTTTAAACTTATAGGATCTCCAGGGATTGGCATTGTCCTTATGAAAACCTACAATCACTAAATTATAGTCCTTTAGTCCTGCTTTAAGCGTAGCAGCATCCTTTCCGTTTACTTGGGTAACCTCTGCATACTTATTGAGTTCCTCCAAAAACGGATCACTGTTGTCGTCCCCAAATTTTACGTAGGCAATCTTTTTATTGTCTAAATTCTTTAAGGCCAAGAGATCTACCTTATTCTTTACCACGGTGATGGCATTTTCAATGGCCTCCTCATAAATCAGATCGTTTTCTAGGGAGTTCAGGTCTTCATACAGGTTCTCTACCTTAATAGGGCTATACCTGTGCAGACCTACCTTGTACTTGGCCATCAATATTTTCTTTACGGAATGCGCCAACCTATCTTCGGTAATCCTGCCCCTTTTATAGGCTTCTAATAGTTTTGCTTTGGCCTTGGGTACATTCACGGGCATTAAGAGAATATCATTCCCCGCCAAAAAGGCTGCTAGTTCCACCTCGCCTTCCTTGGCAAAATTGGAAACCCCCTTCATATTAAGGGCATCCGTAAATACCAATCCTTTAAAATTCAGTTGCTCCTTTAAAACTTCTCCAATAATCTGCTCGGACAGGGAGGAGGGAAATCCTTCTTTAATTTCCAAAGCTGGAACACTTAAATGCCCTATCATTACACTACTCAGTCCTTCCTTTATCAACTTTCTATAGGGATATAGTTCAATACTATCTAATCGTTCCCTATTAAAATCGATCACCGGCAAGGCCTTGTGCGAATCTACCTCCGTATCTCCATGGCCCGGAAAGTGTTTTCCGCTACTTAGCACTCCGGCACCTTCCATCCCTTTCATAAACGCTATTCCCTTTTGGGTCACATTTTCTCTATCTTCTCCAAAAGAACGGTTGCCGATAATAGGATTCTTGGGATTGGTATTGATATCGATATCCGGAGCAAAATTAATATGTACACCCAATCGCTTGGCATGCAAGCCTATTTGCCGCCCTACCTTTTCCACCACGGAATTGTCTTTAATGGCCCCTAGGGTCATGTTCCACGGAAAGGCATAGGTAGAGTCTAATCGCATAGCCAGCCCCCACTCCGCATCCATTCCAATCATAAGGGGGATTTTAGAAAGCTTTTGATATTCATTGGTCTGCTGCGCCTGCCTTACCGGCCCCCCGGTAGAAAAGATTAGTCCGCCCAAATGATGGTCCTTAATCAGTTTCTTGGTATTTGCTATTCCGGCTTTACTCTGGTCCGAGGTGACCATCACCATAAACAGTTGCCCTAGCTTTTCATCTAGCGACATTTTTTGGTAGGTAGCTTCTACCCACGCGCGCTGTTGCACACTGTCTTTGGTAGTTAAGGGATTTTGCTGACCAAAAGCAGTGAGTATGGAGAGAAAAAAGAATCCAAAAAAAGTATTGAATCGCATAAAAGTCTTCTGAATTATAATAGCAGGCTCCTTGCCCACAACGCCAAATTAATTTGGTATTATAGCAAAAAACAAGCCAAAGAAGGTGTGAATAAATAGTTTACATAAATCGGGCGTGCCAACTTTCGGAAGCAGGAACTTCCCAGAAGTTTTCGTACTCGTGTTTGTTGGTTACCAAATTATTAAAAACAATGGTGTTTTTGGAAACCGCCTTTTGTTTTGCCATTTTCCTGAAATCGGTCAACGGCTTATAGGCTACAAATTCGCCCTGCTTATAGGAAACATTCATCTTATCCAATAATTGAATGTCGTATTTCTTTTCCAACTGCTGTATGAAATTTACAGAAGCATCTATGGAACATCCAGAGGCCGCTGTAACGGATTGGTCTAGGGCAAGAATGATAAATCTATTATACCTAATCTCACATCCAGCACGCAGTTCGCTCCCGTGGGCCGTCCACCCCTCTATAAATTGATTGATTAGGGTTTTTACCTCAGTAAGCTCTTCCTGAGAAAAACTCCTACTTGCTTGGTATATCCAAACTCTTGCATCATCTGGTAATGTATTAAACTCTACTAGCATTTTTATTTTTTTATGGTTTTCCCAAAACTAAATTTTTGGGGCATCTATTTTTTTATATCAGTTCTGTCTTAAACCCTAATTCTGTTCATTTTTTCCATTAAAGGTCCATTTCCAAACTTTAATCAACTTGGGGGAAAGGTCGGTAACGGTACGCCTTTCTTACAGATCTTCTACCTGGGCAATCAGCTCCGCAATATCCAATACGGCAATAGAAGCTTCCTTCTCCTTACTCTTCACTCCATCCGTCATCATCGTATTACAGAAGGGGCATCCTGCTGCTATAATATCGGGCTTAATTTCTATTGCCTGCTCTGTTCTCTTTACGTTGATATCTTTATCGCCTTTCTCGGGTTCTTTAAACATCTGTGCTCCCCCGGCCCCACAACAGAGTCCGCGCGACTTGCAGCTTTTCATTTCCACAAGCTCGGCATCCAATTTTCTAATAAGATCTCTTGGAGCCTCGTACACATTATTAGCCCGACCAAGGTAGCAAGGATCGTGAAAGGTAATTCGCTTCCCCCTAAATTGTCCGCCTTCCATACTTATTTTCCCAGATTCCAACAGGTGTTTTAAGAATTGGGTATGGTGTACCACCTCATAATTCCCCCCTAATCCGGGATATTCGTTCTTTAGGGTATTAAAACAATGGGGACAGGCAGTAACAATCTTCTTTACCTCATAGGCATTTAGGACCTCTATATTGGTAACAGCCTGCATTTGGAACAAAAACTCGTTCCCTGCCCGTTTGGCCGGATCGCCTGTACAGCTTTCCTCGGTTCCAAGCACTGCAAAACTGATATTGGCCTTGTTTAGAATTTTTACCAAGGCCTTGGTTATTTTTTTCGCCCTATCGTCAAAACTTCCTGCACAGCCCACCCAGAACAAAACTTCGGGTTGTTTTCCTGCTGCAGTAAGTTCGGCCATGGTTGGCACTTTTAATTCGTTTTCCATTGCAACCTATATTTTTTTTAGGATTCCTTGGACCAATTGAGTCGGTCCATCTGATTAAATGGCCAGGGTGCCCCGTTGTTTTCTATATTCCCCATCATATTATTTAGGTCCGAAGGGGCAGCAGACTGCTCCATTACCAGATACTGTCTCATATCCATAATGATAGACAAGGGGTCTATACTGATGGGGCAAGCCTCTACACAAGCATTACAACTGGTACACGCCCACAACTCTTCATGGGTGATATAATCTCCCAACAACTGTTTGCCATCAGGGACAAATACCCCTTTATTGGCATCCATATTTTTTCCTACTTCCTCTAATCGATCCCTAGTATCCATCATGATCTTTCTAGGGGAAAGTTTCTTTCCAGTAAGGTTTGCGGGACATTCACTGGTACACCGTCCGCATTCTGTACACGTATACGCATTTAGTAATTGCACCCACTCCAAATCCATTACATCCGAAGCACCAAACTTTTCTGGTGGCGGCGCATTTTCGTCGGGAGCAGCAAAGGGATCGGCATTGGGATCCATCATTAATCGCACTTCCTTGGTTACCGCCTCCAAATTATCGAACTGCCCCTTAGGCCGTACTTTTCCAAAATAGGTGTTTGGGAAGGCCAATAGGATATGTAAATGCTTGGAATAGTACAGGTAGTTTAGGAAGAATAATATTCCTACAATATGCAACCACCAGGCCGTGCGCTCCCAAAGAATAATGGTGGAGACCGACATATCTTGAAACAAGGGCGCTATAAACTGACTTACGGGAAAGGCGCCCGCCTTTACATAGGGCGCTACCTCCATTTGCTGCAATTGATAATCGGCAGCATTCATAGTGAGGAACAATACCATCAACACCAACTCTATATACAGAATTAGATTCCCGTCCTTCTTGGGCCAACCGGCCATTTCCGGATTTAAGAATCGCCTTAATTTAATTACGTTTCTCCGCACCCAGAACAAAGTAACCGCTACAATAACCAGGAGGGCCAAAATTTCGAAGGAGCCAATTAGAAAACTATAGAATCCGCCTAAAAATGCAAACAATCGATGGGTACCCAATAGGCCGTCTAGAATAATTTCAAGAACTTCTATATTGATAATAATAAAACCCAGGTATACTACAATATGCAAGAACCCTGCAACGGGACGCACCACCATTTTACTTTGCCCCAATGCGATGGCAATCATATTCTTCCAGCGCTGCGAAGTATGGTCACTGGTATCTACGGCCTTCCCCAACTTAATGTTACGGATAAGCTTCCTTACATTTTGCGTGAAAAATGCAATCCCGGCAACAAGCAGGACTGCAAAAATAAGATTGGGGATATACTCCATGGTCTAGTTGGTTATTTCTTCCGCCGGATCATCGGTGGGAAGGGTATATTCTTTTTGTTTTTTTCCGAATACGGATACGTTTACATAGCGTTTTGGGTTTAAACGAAAATCTTGAAGCAGCAGATCCAATTGCTTGGAAGCATCGGTGAGGTTGTTATAAAGAGCTTCATCGTTCACCAATTTCCCTAGGGAGCCATCCCCGCTTTCTATCTGTGCCAACACGCCATTTA
>NZ_VVIN01000086.1:0-9812 GCF_008711145.1 Arenibacter lacus | reverse complement strand
CGATGAAACCTATTTAGTTGCTCCATTCTTCGATTTGTTCTTCCAATTCCTCTCTTCGCTTTCCTGTTTTTTCTTGAATGCGCCCCATCATTTCATCAAATTTACCTTCGGTATAAGTAAGGTCGTTGTCTGTGAGATTCCCATAGGTCTGCTTAAACTTACCCTTTACTTGCTTCCATTTTCCTTCTAACTGATCTCTATTCATATCGCTTAGGTTTTTAATAGACGTTTAAGGTCTATTAGGTTACTAATTCATTTTTTTATCATCCCTAATGTAAGCGGTAATTTTCAGTTTTATGATTTCAGAAAATTATAATTTTAACTCAATTACTTTTAATGGAAAACTTCTCCGTCCTGCCCATTCAAAGGGATATCTTTAGTTGCTATTTTTGGTGGAAGTGCCTGTCTTAAGCGTATTGTTTTTGTGTAATTACTGGGAGAAATGGTGTGGGGAGTAATGGTCCATTCTAGGGGTTGGGCAACTCCTGATGAAGCTTTTGCTGGAAGGTGGAAGATGGCTGTTGGCAACCACAGTGTTGGGAATAGTAAAAATCCAGGAGTATTAATAAATCAGCTGCTTGGAAAGCCGTAAATACCTACTTATTGGTTGAGGTTCATTTTTTTAACCGCTTCACCACAGCTTTCAAAAAAATCTATAATCGCTTCTTGTTGCTCTTCTATGGCTACATTGGGATTCAGGGCTTCCCAAGTACTTTTAACCTGTTGGGCCTCCAAACCTAGTTCCGGGAATTTTTCGCGCTCTAATTGTACAATCAATTCATAGATGGGGTCTCCAATGGTCTTAATGTCGGCAGCTAGCTTAGATGCGGTAGATTGGTCCCTTATAGTTTGGGCCTTATGTTTTAAGCTGTCTAATAGGCCTATTTCACCCTGTTGGTGTTCCATGGCGGTGGTTCTTACCATATTGATCAATTGTACCAAGGCAGCTCTAGTGTAATTGGGATCGGATCCCAATAAGAATCTATCCCCAATAAGGGATAGGTATTCTGCAGTTTCTTCGGCAGATTTAGTATAGGGAGTAGCCTTTTTATCCTTGATTTCCTGCTCAATGGAGTAATCGGATTCCACCTGGGGCACGTTGCTGGTTTTTTCCTCCGTACTGTTAGTGAAGGTCATATAAAAAAACAGCAGTACCAATATTAATATAAGTAGGACCCATGGCCATTTTTGATTCATCTTAACTTTTTTTAATGCTGCCATGATGGTTTTTTAATGAGTTTCTGTACGTTTAGGATGGTAATTTACGAATGCCGAGAGAAAGATACTTTGTTCATTTCTTAAAGGTTAACCATATCCAATCTTTAATTAGCCTAAAAAAATATCTGTCTTTGTCTTAGGTATCGTGAAAAAAGGAATTGAATCCAGATGGAACGTTTCATTTTGAATTTTGTTGGCTTGGCAGGGAGTTGAGAAGGGGTGCATTTTGAGAATAATTTATCTTCAAATGAACATCGGTAAGCGATACGGTTAATCAATCTTCATTTAGAGACATTTAAACCCTCCAAAAAGGATTAAATTTAACCGTGCTTAGAATGGGAGGTTAAACTTATGGTAGTGGCTGCTTATTACGTGGTTTAGCGTACAACAACTGAACAGTACAATGCCTTTTTCTGATGTAACGAGGAGTCTGTCATTTTAGGCTCTAAAAAATATTTAAATCCAACTTATAAATTACACTGCTTGTGGTAAATAAAAACCTATTATTATTTTTAGCAGATGACGATCAGGATGATACCATGTTCTTTTTGGAAGCTATTGATGGCTTATCGCTGCAAACAGAGATCAAGACTTTTGACAATGGGGTAGATTTAATGGCAGAGTTATTAAAAAGGGAGGCCTCTTTACCAGATTTAATATTTTTAGATCTGAATATGCCCATGATGACAGGGGAGGAGTGTCTCATAGATATTCGTAATGAGCCAAGATTGGCGAACATTCCTATTATTATATACTCTGGTTATGTAGATTTTGAAAGAGCCAAAGTGCTTAAGGAGAAAGGAGCCAATAGGTATTTGCAAAAACCATCCTCCTTTAAAAAACTCCAAGATTTAATTGAGTTGGGAATAAATTCTATATTTAGTTCACAAACAGCAGCGACTTTTGTAATTAAATAGAAAGCTCTTACAACGTCAACCATAAATTTTAGGTCCATGGAAAGAAGGAATGCTGTTAAGGCTACCTAGGAAAAATGGATAACCTATTAAAGATGAGACTGTATGGCACTGAATAAATATACAAAGCGTGCACGTATTGGGGGCTTAATAAGCATGTTATTCATCGGCCTGGGGACTATCCTTTTGGGTAAGTTAAGCGGTGATGAGGCTAAAGATTTAATAAAGAGTTCCCTAGAAGGAATGAATACCTTAATGTAATACCATTGCCTTGGTATCGGCCACTATTTTGGCCTTGTTGTTAACCTTATTAGGTCTTAGTTCCAATTCTAGGTCCGAGTTGAAGAAGGACTTTTATCAAGAAGGGTCACGTATAGCGCAGTTAGATACCATTATTTTTATTGCAGCCGTAATTACCTTCCTTTTATTCAATTTGCCAAATACGGAGTCGGATAATGTGCCAAATAATTGGTTCAGTATTTTGTATTATATCTCATTGGGGGTATCCAGTGTTTTGAGCGCCGCGCTAATCGTGGTGGTTCTTTTGCTGTATAATACGGTGGTGAATCTGTTGCGTATAGGAGGGATGGGTATTACAGATTATCCGTTGGCAGTAGAAGGGGAAGAAATAGATAAAAAGGATCAAGCCTCGTAATGATTCATTAAACTCCCCCTTTTTCAAAAAAGTTCTTCCCTAGTTGTTTAGACCTTTAGGTAAATTTTTAATAATACTACATTATGGAGAATCTTAAAGTGAATGGGGTATTGGAAACCGCTCTTTACGTGAGCAATCTACAGGTTTCTATGACCTTCTATAGGACCCTTTTCAAATTTAAATTACTGATTGAAACCAAGAATTTTTGCGCATTAAACGTTTCCGATAAGCAGGTATTACTCTTGTTTTTAGAAGGATCGGCCAGTGAAGGAAGTAGTGGTTCGGGCGGGCATATTCCCCCACATGATGGTAGGGGCTATCTACATCTGGCCTTTGCCATTGCTAAAAATGAACTTTTACCTTGGAAAGAATGGTTGGATAAAAACAAAGTTGCCATTGAAAGTGAATATAGATGGGAACGTGGAGGAACCAGTTTATATTTTCGAGATCCCGACAGCCATTTACTGGAATTGGCTACCCCTGGCTTATGGGCCATTTATTAAGGGTGTAATACAGTGAATTAGGTGCAACTGTATTCCTTTGTTATAAGAAACTAGAGATGAAAATTTAATCTTATTATTCCATGAAAAATTCAAATTATACTACATTTATTTTAATGTTGATCTGTTCAGCCATATCCATGTACATTACCATGTATTTTAATACTTATGAATTTAGTCATGTTTATTTTAGTTGGACCCGCATGTACATGACGTTTATAGGTATAGGGGGCATGGCAATTATAATGCTCTTGTTTATAATAAAAATGTATCCAAACAAGGCGAAAAATACCAGTATAATTTTAGGAAGTATATTGATGATGGCTATAGCCACCTATTTAGTACGCCAACAAAAGCCTATAAATGATCTTAAATGGATGAAGGCAATGATACCCCATCATTCCATAGCCATTTTAACTAGTGGCCGTGCCAATATTCAGGATCCTGAGGTGAAGCAACTGGCAGAAGATATTATTAAGGCACAGGAAAAGGAAATAGCGGAAATGAAAAAGATGATTAAACGCTTAGAAAATAAAGAAGGACAATAACTTATGGCAGGGATCATAGATTTTACTCCCTAAATGCCAAGGATGAAATAGGGATTTTTATGAGTTTAACAATTAGGCGCTATAAAATGATGTATATAGTGGCATGATGGGCCCTCCAAGGTCCAATGTACAGTTTGTCCCCTTTGATTGGGAAATGATTTATATTGCTTGCCTACCCCAATAACCAAGTCGCAATAGAAAAATAGATTACTACCCCGCAAATATCGGACAATGAGGTTACTAAGGGCGCGCTAGCGGTTGCAGGATCCATTTTTATACGCGTAAAGATAAAGGGTAGGAGAAGGCCAATGAGACTGCCCATCATAACCGTAAAGATCATGGACAAGGCTACCACCAATATAATTTCGGGGGCACGGAAACTTGCTACGGCCGCTACACCAATAGACATGGTAATTCCCAAAAGAAATGAAACAACGAACTCTTTCCCTATCAGACGGTGCCAATCGCTCAGTTTTACCCCGCCCACTGCCAAGTAACGAATCATTAAAGTAGCAGATTGGGAGCCGGCATTTCCCCCACTATCTATTAGGAGGGGTAAAAAGAAAACTAAGGGTACAAAGGATTGGATTACCTCCTCAAAACTGGACATGGCAGCACCGGAAAAGACGTTCATAAAAACCAGTACAAACAACCAGCCTATGCGATTTTTATAAAGATCTATCACCTTTGCCTTAATGGGATCGGATATAGCTCCTTTGATAGATCCAAATTTATGGAAATCTTCGGTAGACTCCATTTCATCTACATCCATGATATCATCAAAGGTCACTATACCTAATAACATCCCTTCTGTATTCACTACTGGGAGGGCGGCCCTATCGTATTTCTTAAATAGTTTTACGGCGTTTTCTTGATCGTCCAGGGTGTTCAGGGCCACAAAACGTCTATCCATCAATTCTTCTATACGTTGATTGGGGGTAGCTAGCAATAACTTCCCAATCCTTAAATCGTCCACCAGTTTCCCTGCTTCATCTACAATGAAGATTGTGTTCAGAGTTTCTGAGTTTTGCCCATTTTTCCGGATGTATTCAAAAGATTCCGCCACTGAGAAATTCGGCTTAATGGCCACAAACTCTGGCGTCATCAGTCGCCCTACACTATCCTTTGGATAGCTAAGAAGGTGAGTGGTAATCTTGCGTTCTTTTGGAGACAATAGCTGAATTAATCGCTGAGCAACCTCCTCTGGAAGCTCTTTAAGAAATGAGGTTCTGTCATCTGGTTCAATATCGTTGAGGAGATTGGCCACTTTCAACGGCTTTTCTCCCAATGCCTCTATAATAGTTAGCTGGTCTGTATGGGAGAGCGACTTAAAAATTAATTTTGCCCGCTCTCTGGACAGTAACCGGAAAAGGATTATTTTCTCCCGATTTGGTGTATCCCGAAATACAAGGATTGCTTCATTAATATCCAATTCATTTAGTGAGCGATGTACTAATCTCCAGTCTTTTTTCCTGATGATTTCTAGGAAGTCTATTTTCGATGTAATCATAGAACTGTATCATTATATATTCGCAATCATTTTAAAGCATAACACCATCGGTTTTATGCCTAATAAACTAAGCCATGGTTTTTACTTAGCCCATAACGGATTAACCGAATCAGGGTCTTTATGTAGGATTATACCAATGAATTAACCAGTGTTGAGATACTATAAAGCTATTGAAAACCCTCCAAAATTTGTATTCTGGGAATGGCAAAGAGCGACCTTTAGCCGCGTTATGGGTAACGTAGACGGGGGATAGCCTAGAAAAACAAAAAGAGGCAAGGGCGAGTAGCTTGATTCTCATTGGATTAAACAATTGACGTGTACTATAACATTATTCAGTTAAATTAAGGAAAGACTTTGGGGTGAACAAACAGGGAATTGAGGTAAGTTTTTATCCTAAAATGCGGATTTTAGAAGTGCATTACTAGCCTGCTAAAGAAGCCCTAAACGCACCTGTCAATTCAAAATTTCTTTGAAGGATAATCTCTATCATAGAGGGCAGACTTGTGAATAAGGGTAGGATCCATTTTTAATGGTTTGGCAAATCCACTGAAAACAATTAATCCGTTGCTTTTAGACACTTTGGAATTCTAGTAGTCTAAAGCCTGTAAAGAATTTTGTATAAACAACAAATAGGTTATATTAAGAACACCTACCCGTGGTGCATTAGCAGCCTCCAAGGGCAATAAGACTTGCTAAAAAGACCTAGATGTTAATAGTTTGCCTGTAAAAGTCCAAGGGCGTATGTAGTGGTGCTAAAGTGCTAAAATACCGGAGGTAGATTTGATAGGTATAAATTAATATTAACGAAGGGTGCCTGGGGTTGATGGGTAGCCAAATGAAAGGGAATCTTTAAAACGAACATGAAAATGAAAACAGAAATAACAACAGAAAAACTACCGATTAAAATATGGTTAAAGGAAGGGGAGATGGAGGAAGGTGCCTTGGAGCAGGCCAGAAATTTGGCCAATTTACCCTTTGCCTATAAACATATTGCAGTTATGCCCGATACGCACCAGGGGTATGGGATGCCTATTGGAGCCATATTGGCCACAAAAGGAGCTATTATTCCCAATGCAGTGGGCGTAGATATAGGTTGCGGAATGTGTTCCTTACGAACCAATTTAAAAGAAGTGGAAACATCCGATCTTAAGAAAATAATGACTCAGATACGGAAGACGGTCCCAGTGGGCTTTAAACGCCATCAGAGTCCGCAAGACCAATCTTGGATGCCAGAGGTGATTGGAAACATGCCCATAGTGGAGCAAGAATACAACAATGCCTTGTATCAAGTAGGAACCTTGGGGGGAGGGAATCATTTTGTTGAAATACAGAAGGGGTCGGACGGGTATATCTGGATTATGATCCACTCTGGTTCTAGAAACATCGGGTATACAGTAGCAAATCATTATAACAAGATTGCACAGGCGAAAAATAAGGCCATGGGGGATAAGGTGCCCAGGGATCTGGCCTATTTGCCGGAAGACTGTGAGGAGTACGATCTGTATTGGAGGGAGATGAATTATTGTATCGATTTTGCACTGGCCAACAGAAAGTTGATGATGGAGCGTACTAAATTGGCTTTTAGGGAAGTGCTTCCCGAGGTGGAATTCTCGGATTTCATTAATAAACCCCACAATTTCGCCTCTATGGAAGAACATTTTGGAGAGACTGTTATAGTTCATAGAAAAGGTGCTACTAGAGCAAGGGAAGGTGAGTGGGGGATGATTCCAGGCTCCCAAGGGACCCGGTCGTTTTTGGTGAAGGGTAAGGGAAATGCCAACTCATTTGAATCGTGCTCCCATGGCGCCGGAAGGGTAATGAGTAGGGCACAGGCTCGTAGGAAGTTAGATGTGAAGAAAGAGAGCAAAGCATTGGAAGAACAGGGGATTTTACATGCCATAAGGCATAAGAACGATTTAGACGAAGCCCCAAGTTCCTATAAAAACATAGAGGAGGTAATGGCCAATCAAAAGGATTTGGTTTCCATTGAGATAGAACTGCAACCTTTGGCTGTTGTAAAGGGGTAGAGCGTGCTAGGAGGGAATCAGGACCTTTCCATATGGCTAATGATGGATTCAAAAGTCCATTGATTACCACAGTATAAAAAAGGTATAAAAAAAAAAGGCCAAATTAGCCGTCTCACCGACAGGTGAGCTGCTACTTTGGCCAAAAAGGGGAGATTTAAAGTAAGTTACAGTTTAATCGTCCAATAAATCTATGATGTCCTTTAGTCGCTCTTTAATTTGAGCGGCAATCTCATTGTTACCATCCGGGTCTACTGGGCTTATTTCTATAATCCCGTCATTGTTTCCATCCACTGCCTGTGAAAGATCTACCGAACCAACCCCGTAAAGAAGTTGGGAAAGATCGAACTGAATGGTTAGATTGGTCTCGTTTTCTACGATTTGGATTTGCGTTTGAGGGTCTTCAAAATCAATTTCAATCTCCTCATCAAAGTCGTGCCAAAAGATAAACGGAACATCGTCTATGGTACCTTTAATCAAAATAGATTTTCCAAAGAGCTCACTGTTGGGGTCGGTACTTTTATCAAATTCAAATTCCATTTCCTCATAGGTTCCTACAGGAATTTCTACGTTTATAAAATTGATTTCTCCTTTTAGAAGATCAAGCTCAAACGGACCTTCCAGCTCTATTTCGTCCTCAAAACCATAAAAACGGTCGTCATCCCACTGCTCGCTTTCATCATCTTCGTAATCTAGGTCCAACTCCAATTCAAACTCTTTCAAATTGACCAAAAAGTCACTTACGATTATATTTGAACCTACCTCTTTGGTGGTTTTGGAAGAATTATTATCGTCTGAAATTTTTCCTTTGGCACTAATCGCCATCACTCCATGTTGGGAGGAAGTGTTATCCTTATCGCAACCAACTACGGTCAGCATTGCTAAAACGACCATTCCTAAGTTGAAAATGGATTTTTTTACATTGGATAAAACCTTTGATTTTGTTGTACTCATTATTAATTTGTTTGTTGTTTGTTATAAAACAACTCGCTAGGAAAAAACCCTACCACAAAAACCATTTATTTTTCCAATTATTTTTAGTGTGTTAATAATGAGTGAGTTGAGGGGATTGTAGTTTGTCTGCTTATTTAAAGTAGTTTCTAGACCCATTTAAATTTCGATTATGGGAGAGCTTTATCTAGGTTGTTGGTATTTAATGGTTTATGGAAGGGGGGGTGGTAGCGGAAAAATAAAGTGTAAAATATTTTTCAATTAAACTTGTGCAATAATTAATGTTAATTGTATATTTGCAGCCGCTAAAGACAACTAGTTATCTAAAGCGAATGGTGGCATAGCTCAGCTGGATAGAGCACCTGCCTTCTAAGCAGGCGGTCGAAGGTTCGAATCCTTCTGCCATCACCAGTAAAATAAGGGCTTCAGAGATTTTTAATCTTTGAAGCTTTTTTATTTGCACTCAATTTGCACTCAAAAATTGTCTTTATTTTTGGCTTATTGTGGTTTTAATGGGGCCTTTTCTCAGTAGGGTATGCTTTTTCTAGATCTATTACAATGAAGTATATTTTATAGGTTGTTGCCTACTTTTTCAAAATTTTGGCGAAAAATATGATCCAGCAAACTGATGTACAGCAGGAATACAAGGAAATGGAATTCGCCATTGTAAATGCTTTGACCGAGTTTAAAAAGAAGATTTAAACCGGCAACCTCTTCAAGCTAGTTTTTCCAATGTAAAGGGTGAGTTTTCTCCTCTAATACAACCCACCATCACTTAAAAAAAAAGAGTTAATGTTTTCATCTCAATTCTATTCCGATAATCCAGGTTAAAATCTCCCATTATCTATCGATTAATCCTACTACTTCATCGAATATTACCAACTAGTCGACTACCACTTTCAAAATAGTAAATAAAGTCTTACATTGGTAGATTCTATAAAGGATATATAACAACTTGTTACTATACACGTACGTTAGAAGGTTATTTGCAATAAAAATTTGAGCAGCTTCGGGATTTCCCTTTTTTTGCTGCCTACCCTATAGCTCGACCTTTCGGTGCGCAAGTAGTACGTTTATCAGGGCAGCAAAAAATCTACGTTCTGTTAAGTTGTGGGAAGTGCTTTGGGGTTATTAAGGGATTGAAAATAGGAGCAACTTTTGCGCTATCCACTTTTGCCGCCAGTACGGAATCGTTGCGCAATCGGTACGCAGGTCGACTTTTGGCTTGCCCTTTCCCGCCCAAGTTTTATAAAACGCTAAATTATATTTGTGTTTACAAAGGTTTCGGCTGGATTGAAAATGCGGCAAAAACTACGGGGATTGTTCCATTGGCTTGTCCGTTCGGGTAAGGTGTGGGCTGCAAACAACCTCTAACAGGGGCTATAATTCAGTCTTGCATTCTGCAAAAGATAAAATTCAGTACTTTTAAGTCGGCACGATCTCATTACTGAAAAATCCTAAAGGATTTCCCAGACCGAAATCATAGCCAAAC
>NZ_VVIN01000085.1:0-9812 GCF_008711145.1 Arenibacter lacus | reverse complement strand
AGTTAAGCCCGGTAAACCATTGGTTTTACTGGGCTTTTTCTTTTTGGATACATTTTTTATCCAACCATTTATCCAACATTGGTAATAATTTAGGTTTATTATTGTTAAAACAACTTACTTTCATCAGAGTTGTTGAATATGCTTCCTTCTCAATATTAGAACCTTTCCTGTTATTCTTTTCTCCATTAATTAATGGCTTGTTCTATTAGCTATATATTTTTAGAGTTTCTCAATATTAATTGGCAAATGTCTTTATTAGCCTGTTAGTCAGTCGATTGTATTTAATGTTTAACTTTGCAACTATGAATGAGTTATATACATTAACCAGTATTATAGATGTAGCAGCCTTTGTTAAGGATGCTAGACTTGCCCTGAACATTTCCCAGGAAACCCTATCTAATCTTACCGGAGTGGAAAGGTCGTGGATAAGTAGACTGGAAAGGGGAAGGCTTGAAGGAATGAGTCTAAAGACCTTGGAGAAATTGGTTCAAGGGCTTAATTCAAAACTTATTTTGGTTCCCACGCCTGCGTTGGTGGGGTAATTATTTTACGTTAATCATCTTAACGGAAATACTACTCTCTAATTCCCCTATGTTATTTTTAGAGTATAGAAGATAATTTGTGATATGTCCTAGTAAAATTATATTTCTGATTACCCCAAAATACTAATGTTTATGGGATGTTACATTTTAGCATACACCAATTACTTGAAGTGATTTCCCCTCGGTTTTGATATGTATGTTTTTGCATATAATATCTTAAACAGCACTATAAGTTTGGTGTTAATTTTGGCACATATTTGTAGGATAGAATCTATCCTATTTCTCCATTTGTTGCCAAAGGAGTTCCAGCTATAAGTTTGTTTACAAAACGTCAAGTAAAAGCTCTTGTTCGATCTTTACAGTAATAACTGTTTTTAATAATGGGAGTGTATCACTAATTCCATCGTTAAAGAGTTTTTTACTCTATTTTAGTTACGAGTCTTTAAAATCGGTAATCAATAACAATCATACAATATTTTAGCTAGGTCATCTTCAGTCATAACTCCATCAGGATTATATGGATTAATGGAATCATAAACTATTGTTTGCATAGGCCAATCTAACTGGTATGCTATAATTGTTATTACATCGTAATCTAAGGGGACAATTACTTCCTCTAGTAATTTCCCGGAAAATGTTATAGTAGGATACATATAATCATCTACTTGTACTGTAGCATGGGAAACGCATCCTCCATTCAAATTGGCAATCCAAAGAGACTGTAATCGCATAGGGTCGAACCCTCCGTTAATCAACCCTGATATATCCGGCGCAGGATATTTGTTAAAACAGAAAACAGTTCCGCTTACTAATTCTTCACCATCAACTGTAATATCCAATGGTAATACCGTGTCCCAAAAAGGGGATAACTGTATTTCATCTTTATAGGGCAGCGCATAAATAGTGTCATTCCCATTCATTAGAGACACAGAGGTTAACGTATATACACCGAAATCCATAGTGCTGCTTGAATTGCTTAGATACTTGCCATCTACTTTCTGTAAGGGGGATATGTAAGTGTAATCAAAGCCTCGATTATTCGTGACGCTGAATCGTATCTCAGTTGGTTCTTTATTACTACATGATGGCACTTTTGAAGTACCGCCTTCGGACTTTAATATTGGTGCTTTCAATGAAAAGTGTATAGTCCCCAGTTTTTTATTTTCTTCATACTGTTGGTCTTTTTCGCAGCCTATGGTTAAGATTGCTAATAAAATTAAAAGTGTTCTCATAATGATTAAATTTGATGGTTTGATTACCTATAAAGGGGGATGAGAAAAAGGGGGGTAGCTGTTTTTTTAGGGCTGTTAACTAAACATTTTTAATTGCCCTGATTCTATATTTTTTTCTATAAGAACTAATTTACCATTCAAAGCACCGATCAATCGGACAATATGGGCATAGCTGATACGCTTAACATCGCCATTCTCGATCTTGGATATATAACCCTGTGCTACCCCGGTCATTTCGCTTAGGACTACCTGACTAATATTGAGGGTTTTCCTTCTCTCTTTAATAAACTGTACGATTTCAGCTACCGATTTCTCGGCCACCATTTTTAATTCATGGTTCTTCATATTGCTTATTGTTGTTTAATTAAGACCATTTAATAACTTATTAAGAAGGGGATTGTGAGGGAGGGAAATGGCAAGTGGGGGGTGTTTCGTTGCCAATTAAATATATGAAATAAAGTTTATCTGATATATTGTTTTCGACTTATGTGTCTCTTTTTTAGATGACTACGCCATTTCTATGAAAAAAATG
This sequence comes from Arenibacter lacus, assembly GCF_008711145.1. Lineage (NCBI taxonomy): Bacteria > Pseudomonadati > Bacteroidota > Flavobacteriia > Flavobacteriales > Flavobacteriaceae > Arenibacter > Arenibacter lacus. The sequence goes on along the minus strand of NZ_VVIN01000085.1, from coordinate 7,506 downwards.
TACATTAGAGTTGCTGTAATGGTAAACACTTTTTTGGAGTGCTCCCGGCAAAAGGAAAACGGAATTTTTTTAGGGGTGGGGTGCTATTTTAGAGAAGACGCTCTTAAATTTTTGTCTTTTTAAGACGACACGATGGCTGACTATAAAACATAACTGTTCTAAAATAATTTCCCCTGCGTTGAAAAATTGTATCGAGAGGGATTATTGTAATACCTATTCCGGATCTGTTTTGAGATTTGACTGTATAGATCAGTTTCGTAGGCATTGTCTGCACCGGTCAATAAAATACTGTTTAACCAATTGAAGGTCTCGGAATCTGCTTCTTCATAATACTTTAGTCCAGTATTGGATAGTAGTTTACTATCTCGTTTTTGCATGGAAATATCAAGGCCGGTGACAGGGCATATCTTCACTTGCTTAAGTATAGTATTTGAGCCTATATTTGAATGGTTAAATCTTATACACTTAGCGCTTTTAATATACCTGTCAAATTTTATACAGGTCTGCTTTAATTGATTTATTAATTCTGACTTGATATTATGGGAATAGGTATCGATCAAGGCATCTAATTTGGTTTTGGGCCGGTATCGTCGATGAGATGGTAACTTTTTCCAATACCTTGGGTTAGAGTAATCCTTGCATTTATTTTTTTCTCCCGGGCTTAATTCGTTAATTCTAATGGTGTTATCGTAATACAACACTTTTTTTAGTTGCCTTTCCAAAAATAGGAAGGCCCTAATCAAGTGTAGTTCATCTATATCGGCCATTGTCTTTATACCAACTCCTTTTTTTTGAAATTCCATTCTTGTAATTTTCATTTCAAAACGTAAAGTGTTCAAGGCCATATTGTATTGATTCCCTTTATTATAAATTTTAACAATATACTGGCCATGTGGTGATTGCATATAGTAATCGTTGAAACGGGGTTCAAATGACTTCCCTTCAAACATTAACAGTCCATTTAGAAATATCTGAGGATCAAAAGAAATTGTTAGGTTGACCCCAATTTCAATATTCTGAAAAATCATTTGATTAGGTTCAACATCAAACAAATCCAATAGATGTTGTTTTACGAATACTATTTCACTCATATAAAACTGATTGCCATTATACCCCCTGTAAACCTCAACGTCTTTGTGGTTTGGTGCATATATGCCTGTTAAAGAATTATACATTTTATGAATGCTTCCGGAAAACATGACGGTTCCGCTATCGTATATTGTTATAGTGCAAAAATGGTAAGTACACTTTTTTTTATCAGATATCTCTCCTCCATTTTCCGCCACCTCAATTTTAAAATCGAGTAAGGGATGATCCGATAGCCTGTTTAAGTTTACTCCTTTAACCAATATTTTAACGTAATCTATCAATGGGGTTGTATGTAGTTAGGTTTATTGCTGTAGTAGAGAAATTTGGAGAAATAGAGGAATGGTACTACTTCCTTCTATATAGTCTCTTCATAAAGGGAGTGAGAAGTTTTCTGTTTTCGGAAAAAAAAGCTTTAAAATAGAAAATCGTTGCTGTCCTGTTGTTCTGATTGAACCGGACCAATAGAGTATCTCCTATTTTATTATTTTCCTCTCCGCTATAACCAATTAGGATACAAGATGTGTAACAGGAATGGAGTTCAATAAGTTTTGGCCAATTTCTGTCAACATTTACCGATAGGTAATATTGGGGGTCAGGACTTTTGTAGTTCCTGTTTTGTGAAACTCTGATGCCTTTAGACAACCATGTACTGTCTCCATTTGTTTTGATTGGGTCATAGTTGGCAGACGTTGAATTGGAATCAGTAAGTCTAAACGTGTGTATTATGGGTATTGGAACGGTATCTTGGGTTGGTGGAATTCTGTACATAACATTAGTTTTTAAGTTTAACTAATGCTTGTTCAACAGCCGATCTTTCAAAATATACTCTGGAACCTATCCCTAGTGGTTGTATAATTCCTTTTTTAGACCAATTATGAATTGTCGAAATATTTACACCAAATAATTTAGCCACCTCTTTTCGGGAATAATACAATTGCGGTTCTTTTGGCTTAAATTTTTCTTTTAGTTCTTTAAGTTCATTTTTTATGTTCTCAATCTGGAGTTTTGTCTCCTCTGGTAAATCGATCGTAATAGTTGTCATGATATACTTTTTTTTGTATTTATGACAAAATTATATCAATAAGAGCTTATTTAGTATTATCGATGGGAAAGAGGAAAATACTTACGATTTAATACTTTTTTGCTACATATATGTGCATAGTGTATCTTTTTTTACAGAAAAAATTAATACATAATGTAGCAAAAACCTTCCTCATTGGGTAACATTTTGGAAGAAATAATTTAAAAGACCTTGTTGTAATAGAAATTTCTTAAGGATTCTATTCCTAGACCAGTATCAAAATTCATGTGAACTAAATTGAAGAGCTCTGATTTCTTAAGATGTTTAAAATACTTTTGTTGAAAATCTATTAAATCCTTTAAAAAGGACTCTCTATCGCGTTTGTCAATTATAATTCTAAAATTGTTACTTGTGTTATTAAGCTGTTCTACTTTTTGTAAGAACAATTGAAGTCCAATAGTGTTACCTCGAGGGTGATTACTTGCAGATTCCTTCAATGCTTTGTAGCAAACTGCATATTTTAGGTTGTTTTTCTTTACAAAGCTTTTATAGTTTCCAATACCCCATTTATAAGTATTGAAGTTCATTATTTGATTTCTTAAATAATTAAAAAGGATTATTTTTTCTCTTGGTGTTAATGAGGTAAGTGGGGTTTCATTTTTTAATATTAAAAGGCTCTTTCCCATTATTATGTGAGTTTAAATCTTGTTTTCTATTTTTGGAATCCAAATGCTTTAATACGCTTTCAGGCTTTAGAGCTGACTAGTATTAATTAGGATACAATTGACTAAGTATTCTATGAATATTTAGATTACATCTAATGGTTTTATATGGGTATTCTAAGAGGAAGTCTGTGTGTTTTGGTTATTAAAAAATCAATTGTGGTTGCAATAGTTAACCTCTGCCTTTAGATGTGCCCATTCTATCTCCGCATCTTCATCTGACATAGTTTTATATCTATTAGAAAGATATTCTAGAACCACTTTCCTTACTTCTAATTCTCTATCCCTTTTCTTATTACGAAGTTTAATGCTTGCTAATGCTCTGCGACGAAATTCCGCATGTCCAATATTCCATTTCCGAAGTACATAGAGTTTATAATCGAAGTTTTCTAGTGCAGTGTCTATTATCTTGTGATATAACTCCTCAAGCTCCGATTTTGTGCATTGGCTATAGTCAAATTCCGAATCGCTGTTCATTTTCATAGATACTCATATTATAAATGTACTAAAACTGGCTTGAATTTTTAGAATGGGAGTGTCCGTTAAATGTTTTAAATTACCTTCAAATCAGATTTCTGAGCCTCATTCTGTTTTTCTTTCTCTTCATCCTCCAATTTCATTTTTGCAAAGTTTTCCGCGGCCCTATTACTTAGATAATCGTCCTCCTGGTCTATATATTTTAAAAAATTAATTTCGTTAAGATGGCCGGTTATCTTCATGATCATTGGGGTGGGCCAATCTGGCCTCCCATAAAAATTCGTGGCAAAAGATCGTCTACAAGTATGATTTTGTATTAATTTATACTTGGGGTATCTTCCTATAACACCATTATATCTTCCTCTAACCTTTTCATTAATGCCAGATGCTTCGCATACATCTTTCATAAGACTTGATAATTGGGTTCTGTTGCTATGTTCGTCCTGAGAAAAGTTTGGAGGGAAGTCCAATTTGTATTTCTCTAGGATCCCCATTACTTTATAATGAATAGGAATCTTTACTCTCTGACCTGTTTTGAATTGTTTAAAGACAATCCAATAAATATTGTTCTCTAGAACAATCATACTTTTATTCATTCGGTAAAAGTCTGAAACGCGTTGCGCGGTATAACATCCAATAATTAACCAGTCTTTTGCTATCTCGAGCCTTTTATTTGGCATTTGTGAGGCGATGATTTTATCTATCTCCTCAAATGATAATGTGGTAACAATAGTTTCATCTTCAAAGCCTTCAATGTTTTTATATCCGGGATCTACCTTTTTTCCTGCCTTTTCGGCACTGCTAATAATGGTTTTCAATCTTTTGGCATAACGTCCTCTGGTATTTATAGATAAGGACTTTTCAGTTGCTAAATAATCCAGAAATTCGTCTGCCCATTTTTCGTTGATATCTGAAATTTTTATTTTCCGGCGTATATGGTTTTGATATCCCTCTAGTTGTTTGGTGAAATTATGATACTTGTCAATCGTATTTTGTTTGTACCTAACTCTCCGCCCTTTTCTTTTATATGTTGAGGTGCTGAGGTTCTCAGTATATTGGAATGCATACGGAACCAATAAATTTTCATCGGTAATAGGGGTGTCGTTAAAGAAAGATTTAATTTTAGATTTCACCCAATTACTTGTGATGTCATTAATAGATTTTGTCGTGCTTTGCTCTACCTCCGAAATAATATCCAAAAGATATCTATTAAGGTCTTCTAACGATCTCCTTAGATTTCTGAGTTCAGTAGTTTTTCCATGGGGATAGTGATTTTTCCATTTAGTAGCATCTAGAATTGTTTGGCCTGTAGATAGTCTAAAATCGATCCCCCTCTTTATGGAGAGCCTAAGATATATTTTGCTTTTCCCTTTTGGTTTGTGAGGATAGAATCTAATGGTGGCCATAATATCAAATCTTATTATATAAATATAATGATTTTATCCAACGGTTTATCCAACCATATTACTATTTTATTCAATTACATGCAATTTATTTAGACTTGCAAAAATCATAAAACATTGATATATAGTGTTTTTCAGTGTATTGAGGTTTAGGTGAAGCCAATATTTACACTCCAAGAGGGGGAGCAGATAAGCCCGGTAAAGCATTGGTTTTACTGGGCTTTTTCTTTTTAAGGAAATATTTTATCCCACTTATATATTAATACCCAATAAATTGATGCTTTTTAAATAAAGGTTTATTTTCAAGTTGTAGGATAGTTGCTTTCCATCTTGAATTGTTCACCCATGCAGTTAATTATTAATTTTGTTTTACATTGTGATTAACTTGACATGTTTTAAAACAATAAATTTTTATCTATTAATGTTGAGATTAATATATTTGGCAAGTCAATTTTAACTTATTATTTTGTCTGCTTTTTGATAATTATTTTGTAATATGTAGTAAGTTTAGATGTTTGAAGTAAAATAGGGATTATGAGCGTTAATTGATAAATGTCCTTAATATATTCAAATTGTTCAAAAACTATATAGTTAATATTAAATATTGTACCTTTGCATTCCCTTAATTAATAGTAGGGTGATTGTAATCTAAATAATATCGTCGTTATGAAAAATCTTTACGAGAAATTACAGGATTATTTCGATACTACCACTTCAGAGCAAATAAAAGTAGATTGGGATTCAACATCTAAGTATGATGAGATTCAAAGTCCAACTGTAGAAGAGTTTGTTGAGAATTCTGAATTTTTTTGCATGCTAGAGCATGAACCCCCTAATTTATTGAATGAAAACTTTTTTAATAATATAAAAAATCCGAAGTTTACTTCGGATTTTTTTTTGAATAACATTTATGGAAAAAGCAAGTTTTTCGATCACTCGATATATTTTCGACAAAGTTATAATAGATTTAGAGGCGAGAAAATCTAAGGATATTTTTGTCAATTTTATACCTTCGGGCGTGTTGAATACGAATGACTCCACCTTTGATTTAACATTCGAATTTCATGCATTTTCTTCTGAGGAGAAAGATAATGATCCGTTTATTTTTGTTAGATGTATTGGTACATTTCAATTTAATGGTGTGAAAAGCCTCGAAGATATCCCTTCATTTTTTTACCGAAATAGCATTGCTCTATTGTTCCCATATGTTAGGGCTTATGTAAGTCTTATAACTAATCAAGCCAATGTTTCTCAAGTAATGTTGCCGACAATGAATTTAACTTCACTAGAGGCTCCATTGAAGGAAAATACGACGCAAAAATAAATTGTGTGCTATTTTGGAAATTATAAAAATATACCAAACTTTAGAGGATAGAGATAATGCTGATTATATAGAAGATAATGGTCCCTTTCAATGTTCTAGGAAAAATGCTTGGCTTGGTAATGGTTATTATTTTTGGGATACTTTCATTGAAAATGCACATTGGTGGGGAGGATTGCTTTATGATGATAAGTATGTAATAACAGAAGCGAAGATTGATTTTTGTATTTCTACCTGTTTTGATTTGGTTGGCTCCGCGAAACACATGTTGGAATTCGAGAATTTGATCGAACTAATGAAAGAAAAAGGTTTGGTAACTGAAAAAACAACGGTAGCAAGGGTAATATCTTTTGTAAAAGATACTTTACAAATTTTTCAATACGATGCAGTAAGAGTATATGGTATCCAATCAAGGTCTGTTGATACCACCCCAAGTTATCGTATGAATTTTGAATTAGGTAAGACTCAGTATTTGGATTTTAAACCAGCAATTCAAATATGTATTTATAGGACTAAACCCATGAACTTTAGGGATTACCAAATAGTTTATCCGGATGAATATATTAGTGGTTATGTAATATAATTTTTAAAAATTATTGCACGTAAAGGATTAGTATTATGCCGAAAAAAAATGATTTTCTGAATTAAATTTTGGATTGATTAACTAAACGTTTGTAAAAAATAGCACACATTACGCATGTAAGTTATACAACTATAATTAGTTAGGTGTTTTATAGTGCTATAATTATTATATTAGATCATTAGTGGTAATAAAATCCACTTTTAATTATAATTCTTATACTAATATGGGGCTATTTGGTAGGTTTAAGTTTAAAAAAGAAAGCCATGAAAGCCGCAAACATCGTTTAAAAGCGATTCTTTCTGATCTAGGCTGTAATCCATATGATTTTGTACACGAAAAAATGGAGCCATCTGATATCTCCTTACAGGATGAACTTGACGGGGTGGTTAAATCATCTGACTTACTTTTTCAGAGTGGTGAAAAGCCCTTTGATTACATTAGTTTAAGTGATTTTGAAGACGGAAGGAAACGGCTTTCCATGTATAAATCCAATAGAGATCCCAGAGAAACAAGAAATTTAGTTGATAAGTATCACTCCATATTAGGTGAAGACTCTTTACAAAACAAAAAATTTACTTCTAGGGATTTACAAACTATGGAAAAAGGAACAACTACCCACCTTAGAGTATGGCATTTAACCTATTTCAAATTAGTCATTGGGTTTCTAACAAACCAAAATGGTAATTATACCTTTGTAACGGTAAGTGAAAAGAAATTCTAGTGCTCTTTCTAGCATATTTTATAGGATATAAAACCCAACAAATAATTCCCTCGATTTAAAGGAATCAGTATTGTTCCCCGCTGTAATCTTCAACGACGATGAATTGATTTCCAATGCGAGGTTAGAGCTGAATACGTGCAATACCTCGGATGAACTCTTTAAGCTACAG
>NZ_VVIN01000084.1:0-10571 GCF_008711145.1 Arenibacter lacus | reverse complement strand
AGAATCGGCCGTAAAACCCATTGTACCTTCATGTAAATCAAAACAAATCACTTAAATTTAACCGAAAAGGGGTTTCTGCGCAGACTCCCGTTTGCAACTATTAAAATTTAAGAAATCATGAAAATAGACTGGATAAAATCCTTAATACTCGGTGCATCAATTATCATTGCAGGATTTTTTATTGGAAACATGCATAAAACTGGCAAAAGGTATGACCGGTTTGTTCAAGTAAAAGGCCTTTCAGAACGTGAAGTAAATGCTGATTTAGCGGTTTGGCCAATCAACATTACCCTCACCGCAAATGATCTTAACTCCCTAAAGGTTAATGTTGAAAAGCAAAACAAGGAAGTATATGATTTTTTTATTGCTCAAGGATTTGAGGAAAACGAACTTACTAAAGGGAGTACCAACATTAATGATGTCCGTGCAGATATATATAATTCCAATTCTAGGAATAGCGAATTCCGATATTTGGCTAAATCAGAGTTTACGGTTAGAACAAAGGATATTAACAAGCTTCAAAAAGCGCTTTCTGAATCCCTGAAACTTATGTCCAAGGGTATTTTACTAGAATCTAAGAATACATGGAAGCCAGTTGAATATGTATTTACAGGATTAAATGATCTTAAACCCTCTATGATAGAGGAGGCAACCAAAAATGCCAGAGAAGTGGCCAAGAAATTTGCCCGTGATTCTAATTCACAAGTCGGGGAAATCAGGATAGCAAGACAAGGGCTTTTCACAATTAATGACAGAGATGAAAATACCCCTCAAATTAAGATTGTCCGGGTGGTTTCTACCATAGACTTTCAGTTAAGGGACTAAAAGGGCTAATACTATAAAATGTGACTTAAATCGCGCTATAGACCCTTGGTAGTAGCAAGTTGAAAATAAACAGAAATTAAATGGCTGGGGAAACGGATATCTCTAAATTATTAAAAGGAATGACTCCCAAGCTCAATTTAGGGGAATACGTGTTTGCTACGGTAAAGGATATTAACGAGATTAATAGAAACGACACCCTTTGTGAATTCCAAGAAATAGAAGGAACCACTATTGTTATTGAGAAAACCAAGGCAGACGGGCTTAATTTAAACTATCAGTATGTAGCTTCGTGGATTACTCTTATGGTTCACTCATCCTTAGATGCAGTAGGTTTAATAACTGCTATATTTTCAACGGAATTAGCGAAAAACAATATTAGCTGCAATGTAATTGCTGGATATTATCACGATCATATTTTCGTGGATATAAAGGACTCGGAGAAGGCAATGAAGGTGTTGATGGAATTATCCAAAAAGCAACCATAAAACCTGCAAAATGAACATCATAACCTAAATTTACTTCATAGATTGGATGATTTAATTGAAATTTCGGAAATCTTTCTTATTAAAAATAACGATGCCTTAGGTAATATAAATGCTTCAAAGTGGGTGACAAAGGTAGGCAGCCAGTTATTTATCTTCCATCACCTTTCATTGACTACTTTAAAGGAATTGGAAAGTTTATAAGAGGATCATCAAATCCTAATCACCAACAAAATTAACTTAACGAACATTGGGGCCTTAGGAGGAATTATCTCAACTTCTGACGTATGAATTGATTCTAATGATTCACTAGCGGATTTTTGTGCACTAAGTACATTGCACAGAATAAATGGGAGTTTTTAGATTTTGCAGCTAAGTTTAATGTCTTCAACCCAACATAAGATCTGCTGAATAAGAATTGTTCCAACTAACCAAACCGGTGACCAATCCTATAGAGCGAATTATTTTCTTGACGCTTCATATTAAGTAAGGGGAGATCTATAGGAAGCACTAAAAGACATGTTTTTTATTAGGGGAAATCTTTCATAAGTTGTACTTTGTAAGAGGATTCAAAAAATCAAAATACCTAATAGATGCACCATCCGACCCATAGATATCTTCTAATACTAACTATGCTATGCTCCTCTTGTTCTAAAAAAGAAGAAATACCGGCTACAATACTGCAATAATCCGAGAAGGCGATTAAAGCATCCGTCAACACCTTTACTCCAAACGATTTTTATCAATCCTATTTAGACGAAAACCTATCGCAAGCTTATAGAGATAGGCTAATAAAAAATGCGATAGCCTGGAAGGGTGCGGAGCATGAAACTGCGTTACGTAAAGCTGTGTTGGTAAGCGACCACAATGAGTTTTCAGAGTACAATTTAAAATATTGGGTAACCTTTAAAGAAGGTGGGAAATATTCTTATTCTTTGAATGTTCTCGATAAAGAAGGAAAGCTTACTTTAAGTAGGTTTGAGCCCCAAAAAGTGAATATTGGCAGTTCAATCCATTCTCCTGATAGCGCTTTCAAAGTCCCTAGTTTTGACGCTAACCAGATGAAGATTAATCTCGCCTATACATCTATTGGCGCCACGCTCCTTATCCTTATTTTATTGGCGTTATGGAAAAGAAATTTCCTATTACTGATAGCGGCTCCATTGCCTTTTATTTATAGTGAAGGGATGACCATATATCACTTTAATGGGATTGATGTAATATCCCCTACCACGCAATTCGGATTGCCTAGATACGGAAATATAGACCTCTATTTTACGAACCTATCACTTACTACAACAGGTGTATTTTATGCTTTGGCAATCATCGTAATCTATATGGTTTTTTCGATTGCAAAGGAAAACAAAATGCATCGGCCTACCTAGTAGACGTACTGCAAGAATATCTAGATGTTTAACGCTAGTTGTCGCAAATTTCATACTTGTCCTATTTGATGATTGGAGGAGATTGACTAAATTGTAAAGGGCTTTAGGTTTTTGCCGTATAAAAGTTAGATCATACCCATCCACCGCTTATGGAAACAATTAAATTCCTAATACTTGTTCTGATTTTCAATTCCTGTAAAGAGAATAAGAAAGTACATGTTGCAAATGAGAATTTATCCAACCTGGAAATTGCATTTGTGACCAATAGGGATGGAAATGCAGAAATTTATATTATGGATAGTAATGGAGAGAATCTACGAAATATTACAAAAAATGATTCTCTAGACTTTAGCCCTTCTTGGTCTCATGATGGTCAAAGTATTTATTTCTATTCCAAAAGAGATGGCAATGCAGAGATTTATTCTGTTAATACCGACGGAACGGATTTAAAACGGTTAACAAATAATACCTCAGTAGATGTACTCCCAGTTGTATCTCCAGATGGAAATACCCTAGTTTTTATGAGTGATCGAGATTCTCAATCGCGAAATATCTATGCAATGGACAAAGACGGTTCTAATGTTAGGCCACTCACGCAAAACAAAAATTATGAAGAAAGTCCTAGTTGGTCTCCAAACGGGCAAGAAATATTGTTCACAAGGCAATATCGCGACGCTACGGATACTTCGCATGCTGCAAATGGAGAAATACACCTAATGAATTCCGATGGCTCTAAGGTGAGAAGACTGACAACTAAAGAAGGGTATGATTCAGGAGCAAAATTTTCACCTGATGGAAAACAGATCGCATTTTATGGGAGTACTAATGGGCAATGGGATTTGTTTATTATGAATTCTGACGGCACAAATTTATACAACCTAACTAACGATACTATTGAATGTTATTCACCCGATTGGTCACCCGATGGAAAATGGCTTGTTTATACTGCGGGATATAGAGGAAATTATAATATCTCGAAAATAAACATTGATACGAAGGAGCGAGTTCAACTAACCAACACTCTGGGAAGAAATGAAAGTCCGGCTTGGAGAAAATAATGCACTTCCGCCAATTAAGGATAAGTATCAGGGACTAGATTGGACATGGAATATGATTGCAATACTCCATGAAGAAAGGAACTATGAAGTTTGTTGGTAATGAAGAATTATAAAACGTCCAACTGTTCAGAAAGACCCACCCCAAACATAGGGACTCCAAATTAGCACCTGTTTAAACATAAATCCTTAAATTGAAGTATAAATAATGAATTGGTAGTGAGACTGAAAGTAGGTGCATAGTATTATGCTATTCCTGTGACCAGTGACAGGGTATATCTTAAAATTAGTACAATGGGAAAATCGCTAACTGTAATATTATTTACCTTCTTTTTTCTAAGCTTTTCGCTAGTAATAAGGAGTCAAGATTTTGATGCCGATAAAGTCAAGCTAGAAATCCAAGAATCGGTTATGGCCGAGCAAAATGCATTTCGTACAGGAGATTGTGATACGGTATTGGATTTTATGGCGGAGAACATAACTTTTTTGGCAAACGGACGAAAGGTTTCCTCTAAAAAGATGATCGGGAAATTTTGCACAACTATTCCAAGGCCATTTAAAAAAGCTACAACCAATGAAGTAACTATTTATCCGCTAACCGTAAATTCCGGATATGAAATCCGAACTTTAGAATATCCTAAAGACGAGCATATTAAAATATTGGAGTATGTAACCAAAATTTGGAAGAAAACAGCGGGTAAATGGAGAATAATCCATCTTCATTCTACCATAAAGGAACTGCCAATAACCAAGTAAAGTAACACCTATTGCCTTAAAGTAGGCCTAGGAATTTTCTTTTGGTCATGCGTTATAATATTTTCCTTTTATATTTAAGCTAACCTAAACCACGAAAAATCATGAAATACCTAAAGTATATTCTTGGAGTCTTCGCCATCTTAGTTATTGCATTTTTCCTTATTGGGATCATCAAGCCACAAGTAACCTATGAATGCGATATAATGGTAGACAAACCACTAGCTGAATCTTGGGCCGTTAGTCAGGACGAAGAAAAAATGTCCGAATGGTTAGAGGGGTTTCAGAAAATAGAACCTATAAGTGGTACTCCAGGGGAGGTGGGTTCCGTATCGGATGTTTATTTTGTGGACGACGGCCAAGAGATGGTAATAAGAGAAACCATAACGGATATTAAACCCAACCAATCTATTTCCATGCTATTTACGTCAGACTTTATGGATATGGATTATAAGCTCGTTATGGAGGCTGTGGATGGAAAAACAAAGATTAGTTCTAACACCACCTGCAAAGGAAATGGGATGGTATCCAAATCTTTAGTGGCCTTAATGGGAGGTTTTATTAAAGGACAAGAGGAAACCAATCTTATGAACCTTAAAAATACCATAGAAGGAAATTCCAAGGATTATTTCGCTATAATCAACTGATTGAAAGTTTAAATAAACAGGACCTCTTATCAATTAAGCTTCAACTGTAAATGGAAACAAAGGGAAAATGGATTGATTTGAGTCATACGATCCATGACGGACTCATCACTTACAAGGGATTACCCGCCCCCATTATCTGTGATTATCTAAGTAGGGAGGAATCTAAAAAGATATATGGTGAAGGGACCGAATTCCAAATTGGGAAAATAGAAATGGTCGCAAATACCGGAACCTACATTGACTGCCCATTTCACCGTTTTGCCCACGGAAAGGACTTCACCGAAATGGGCCTGGAACACTTTGCAGACCTAGATGCCGTTGTGGTGAGTGTCCCCTACAAAGAAAATTTGAAAATTACTGAAGCGCATCTAGACTCCTATGATATCAACAATCGGGCGGTACTTTTCCATACCGGATGGGACCAACACTAGAATACGGAAAAGTATTTTGAAGGGCATCCGCACCTAACCGCTACTTGTGCCAGATTTTTGAAGGATGCCCAAGTTAAACTAGTAGGTATAGACTCCTTGAATGTGGATAATACCGAAGGCAAACAAAGGCCAGTGCACTCCATTCTTCTAGGCGCGGATATCCTAATCGTAGAGCATCTTACCAATTTGCAATCCCTGCCAGAGGGTCGATTGAAGTTTAGTGCGATTCCACCAAAAATTAAAGGGATTGGTTCCTTTCCCGTAAGAGCAATGGCCAAACGTTGCGAATAATAATTCGCCTAACTTCCAATTAGAGAAAAAATACACCGTTTGGAAAAGCATGCTCGTTCACCAAAATTTAGGGGTGTTCATTCCCTTCATCAATTATGTTTACCGCTGCAAAAGATAAGCCTAGTTTAGAGGCCAACCTAAATCGATCAGGTTGTTGCGAACCTTAATAATTTTTAAAATGGAAGAATTTAATCGAAAGAAGCACTGGGAGCATATCTATCAAACCAAGGAATTAATGGAGGTTAGTTGGATTCGGTCAATTCCAGAGACTTTCTTGGAATTCTTTAAGCACTTTAAAGTCCCCAAAAATGCCAAAGTGATCGATATCGGGGGAGGGGTTGTTATCTGGTAGATCTTTTACTCGATTTGGGGTATCAGCATATATCGGTCCTCGATATTTCAGCAGCTGCTATCGAAAGAGCTAAAGACCGATTAGGGGAAAGAGCTATAAAGGTTACCTGGATCGTCGCAGATGCGTCGTCATTTATACCAACGGAGAAATATGATTTTTGGCACGACCGTGCTGCCTTTCACTTTCTGACCGATGATAGGGATATTGCCAATTATTTGGAAACCGATTTTAAAAGCATAAACCCATTAGGGTTTCTGGTGCAATACTGTCCTAAACGATTTCAGGAAGTTCTAAAACTACCGTTTTTACTTTTCTTTTCAGTGTATTTCTTTCCTTTTTCAAAATAGGACCCCCTGCCTTAGATTTCCGGGCGGCGGTTTTGGCTCGACAAAAGGCTCGTCTAGCCATTTTTGAAGGTCTATCTTGACAAAAAGGTTCAATCTTATAAAAGAGACCAGATTCGATAAGTGCCAGGGGTATTTTCCTATCGCTTTCAATGCCTTAAGGACGAGGATTGTAATCAAGGCTGTCCATATTTGGATCATTACCGCATTTTCCGATGTGCCCACGAAAGACTTAATGTGTAGCAACTGTTTTATTTCCCTGAAAAATATTTCTATCTGCCAACGTGCCTTGTAAAGTTCACCTATCGTGTTTGCTGTCCAAGTCTTTTGGTTGGTGATGAGTTCTATTTCCTGCTGGTTCTCATCATCCCATATGGCCACCCTTCTAAGCCGCTTGGAGTATTTCTGGGACGACCGGTACCCCGTGAGTTCAATGATCTCATCCTTTAGGATATGCCCGTGCATATCGTCGGGGAGTTCGTTCTCCTTAATACTTTTAAACCGGATGTTTTCTTTATGCCTAATAACGAAAAACACCTGGTTGCTGTCCCAGACCTTGAGCAGGGAAAAATCATTGTAGAACCGGTCGGCAACAATGACGCTCTGTTTTAACAGCGGTATGTCATAAGCACCCTTGTTATCCGCTGTCTTTCCATCTGTAATGTTCACATAGGCCGGCAGATGCCCATCATAATCCAGAAGTGTATGCATCTTTATGGCGCCTTTTGCCGTCTTGTATTTCGCCCAATCAAAAAGGCTTAGGCACAGGCTTATGGTAGTGGAGTCCAGCAGGAATATCTTTGATTTGATCCTGAATTTTACACGCTTGCGATAGGCATGCTGTCCTAATGTTTGGAGCAGTTTATAGTAATAATCCCTGAAGAGTTCCCAGTCCCGTCTCTGGTTTTGATAGCTGACCGTGGATTTGGACGGAGCCCTCTCAATTCCCAAATGGTTCAGGTTACCGGTGGCCGAGCGGAGCCCGTTGCTGATATCACGGACGGATTGGCTCTTGGCAAACTGGCAGAAAAGCATCGAGACCATATGGGTCCAGCTATTAAATCCTTTGGAATGCTTGTCCGTTTGCTTTTCTCTGACCATTTTATTGAAAGAAGAACGATCAAGTTTTTTAATTATCTGTGAAAACAGGGTTATATTTGTCATGGGAAGGGTTGATTTTTGTTTCGCACCTCAAAGATAACTTTGAGTTACAAAACTCCCTTCCTTTTTTAAACGTTTAGGACGCTATTGTTTCTGGTGATAGGTACATTTTCCGAGCAAGGTCCCAAAAAATGTAGTGGTATCGATATTATACAGTACTCCTAAACTACCATGGCAGACCGGTTGAAGAACTATTTTGAAAAGATAAATTGTATAAGCGTAGATCATAAAACCCCTTTTAATACCATTCAAAAATTTGTTTTTTGCAGCTTCAGAAAACAGGCTTCTCAATGAAGCAATAGGAATAGGGAGCTACGTTGGCAACTGGACTAGTAGCGGCTAAGGTGTTCTTCGTTATTTAGCGGTAAGTTAATCGGGACTTACTCGTAGTGCAAGTCATTATCTTGAAAGAAATATCATTCTAAACAGCTTTGAAGGTGGGAAGTGTAATTTTAATAACGCTTTTGGGTGATTTTCTGATTTTTGTATTTTTAAACCTTTTTTCTAAAAACACAAGATCAATGGTTACCCTAAAGAAGTTGTCCCAATCCACCTTTTTGGATGTTTTGGTGTTTATTTTCTTAATTGCGATCTCTTATTTTAAACCAATACCTTTTCCGTGGAAAGTTCCCACAATTGCAGCCATAATATTGGCGTATATGGCAATGAGATACCATGATCTGGGGTTACTTGGACTGGATTGGCCCAGATGGAAAAATACCGTCATTTGGGGATTCATAATAGCTATTACCATAGTGGTGTGCATTAGCAATCTTGTTAATCCTATGATGGAAAGATTGTTAAATACGGAAGTGGATGTCTCTGCGTATGGGGATTTAAAGGGAAATGCTGCTTTTGTTACGGACTATTGGTGGAAAGCTATGTTGAGCGCAGCAATCGCCGAGGAGATCTTTTACCGTGGTTTTACATTTTACGTTTTGGAAAAACTTTTCAAAAACCTTCAATATCATAAGGTTTTGGTGGTGTTGGTAACAGCGTTTTATTTTGGAGTATCCCACAGCTTTCAGGGAATTGTGGGTGTCACTGGAATTTTCTTGGCTGCAATCGTATTTGGGAGTTCATTTTATTTGAGTAAAAAAAATCTTTATGCCATTATTTTAGGCCATGCCCTGGTAGATTCCTGGTCTTTGTACTCCTTGTATAAGGGAGGAATTAGCTTGTTTTTCTAAGACTTTACAAAAAAGAATACTGTTTCATGGCTAGTAGAACTTCCTCGAAATTAAGTAACTTTAAGTAGTTGAAATCCAACAGCTACCCAACCCACCTTACAGTTTTTTGGGGGCACCCATTGCTCATGACAATGACCGGTGGGTTGATTGTGGATGGCTAGGGGAAATGTTCGTTAGGAAATAGACAACCAAGCTATAAAGATGGGACAAAAAAAATCCATAGTATTATTTATCCTGCTGGCGCTGGCTCTTGTATATATTGCCAGTAGTACGGAAAGTTATTATGGGAGGTATATAAAATGGAGGGCGTCTGACATTGAAGACCATCAGAAATTTCCCAAGTATAGCTTTAAGGCAGCATCCAATCCCTTTTATTTTCCATCAAAGATAGATAGTAATTTAAACCACTTAATGGTAAGTATAAAGGAGGGGAAACAGCAGAAGTTATTGCCTCTCTTAAAAAAAACGGGTACTACTGCATTTATAATTATTAAAAATGATACCATATTATATGAACAATACCTAAATGGGTATCGTAGAAATTCTATAAACACCTCTTTTTCGATTGCTAAATCCATTACTTCTCTTTTAACAGGAATCGCTATTGATGATGGTTTTATCAATGATGTAAAGGACCCAGTAGGGTACTATATCCCAGGCTTATTGCAAACGGACACCAATTATAGCGACCTACTTATTTCGCAGTTGTTGGAAATGCAAAGTGGCATTCAGTTTAAAGATCACGATCTACCTTGGGGAGATAAGCCCAAGGCTTATTACCATCCACAACTAAGGGAGCGGGTTCTAGAATTGCCTTTAGAATACGATCCTGGAAGTAGGTTTAAATATAATTCCTATAATCCCATTCTGCTAGGGATGATACTGGAAAGCGTAACCCATCTCCCAGCAGCTAAATACTTTGAAGAGAATTTGTGGAATGAGCTAGGCATGGAGTACGCTGGTTCCTGGAGTATGGATAGTGAGCGGTCTGGTATGACAAAAATGGAAAGTGGATTAAATATCAGGGCCATTGACTTTGCTAAGTTTGGACGACTGGTGTTGAATGATGGACGTTGGAACAACAAACAATTAATCTCCAAAGAATGGATGGACTATAGTTTTGATATTTCCGAAGAGTATCAATTATCCGATTTTTCCGCGGATTTATATTACCGTAACTTTTGGTGGATCTATGCCGATAAAACCCAATCGGGATTCACAATTAATAGTATTGCAGGGACCGGTCATCTAGGGCAATTTTTATTCGTTTTCCCTACGGAAAAGGTCATTGTGGTGAGAATGGGAAAAGAACTGGGTAAGGTGGATTCCTGGAGAAGCATTTTTCAGGAAATTGTAGAACATATCATTGCTGCGAGGAGTTAAATACCTAATGATTTTTTGTGAACCTTACGCTGTAAGCAGGCTAGCGATGTTGCCATGTGCCCCCTGAAAGGAGAAGAAATATGGTGGGGAATAGGCTGTTTATACGATGATATTGTGTTTAAACCTGTAATTGGGTAGAGTCGATTATGCGTTAAATGCTCTAGGTACCCTGCTGGGAAAGGGGTAATCTTATACTAGCCATCCCCTGAAAATAGGGTTAGATAATCGTTGAAGTATTGATTTTATTAGTGTTTTGAGGTGATTTAAAATAA
>NZ_VVIN01000083.1:0-11157 GCF_008711145.1 Arenibacter lacus | reverse complement strand
CTCCGGTAACTCCCCCGATCACACCAGCAGTAAGCCCAGATCCCAGACCTTCACCAAAATTGGCACCGTTCATCCAGGACGTGCCCGTACTTCCAACAAAACCGCCAGCAAAGCCCCCTGCGGAACCTGAGGCGGCACCGCCCCAAAAGCCCATGGACGCCGACATCCCGCTGCTGAAAAACCCGCCCCCGGCCACGACACTGCCCACCCCGGCACCCACCATCCCGGCCACGGCTCCTATGAGTCCGCCCCCGACAATGGTACCGAAGTTCGCCCCGGGCTTCACCGCTTGGGCCACTGCACCGATGACCGCTCCTGCAATCACCGCAAACCAAAAGAACTCCCCATTTGCATCGGTGTACATCAAGGGATTGTTCAGCACGTAAGAATACCGATTGTAGCTCAACGTACTATAGGGGTCCTGCACAAAATTATCGGGCATCAAAAAACGGTGCAGCATGGAATCGTAGAGCCGCCCGTTCATGTGAATAAGGTTTACTTCCTGCAGGTGCTCGTGCCCCGTATAGCCACGGTCCAAGACGGCGAATTTCGTCAGTGCCGCATTGTTCCCGTCCGTCAACTTAACGATATTGCCCCAGGCATCAAAATGCCGCTTCTCCTTAAAAGTACCATTTTTGTCCGTTATCCCCAAGATGCTGCCCAAATAATCCCTGTGCAGGTACAGGTATTGGGCCGTGGTGGTACTTCCCTGATCCGAATGGTAGATTACCGGCGAGGAATAGGCATCCCCGCCCACATAGGTGACGAAAGTAGTCCTGCCCGTGGCCTTTTCCCATTTTATCTCCATACTGCCGTCCTGGGAATAGTGCTTCCTAAAGGGACGGTCCTCCTTGGTGGCCTGGGTACCGCCGTAGTACATGGTGGCACGGCCCATGCCCGCATTGTACTGGAAACCGATCCGGTCCTTTCCGTTCTCATGGATCTCCACAGGGCTCTTAAAGGCATTGTAGGTGATGTTCTGGGTAGTAAAATTGTTGTAATAGCTCTCTCCGGTAGGGTTCAGGGTCAATCCCGTATTCTGGTAATTAGTGCTGTTATAGGTAAAGGTTCCTAAGTTGGAGAGTGTATTGATCCGTCCTTTATTATCGTAATCTTGGTTCTTGGCCCCGTTATTGTCGTTAAAGCTGAGCAACCGGTCCTGGGAATCATAGGTGAAATTTTCCGTCCAGGCAAATAGGCTGTTGGTGCGACTGTTGAGGATGCCCCGCTGCACATTAAAGTTAAAGCTGAGCTTAATCAGCTCTACTGGAGAGGTGGTTACGTTCTTTTGGGAAAGGGCCTGTGTAAGATATCCATAGGTATCATACGTATTGGTATGCCTTAGGGCCACTCCCATGGTAGAGGTGGTCACCTGCCCCCTAGCATTGAGGCCGGTAATGTTCCAAAGTTCCTCGTTGGTAGCAAAGTCGTTCACGTTCTTTAACTGCCCGTTGGCATAGGTATTCTTTACCTTGATCTTGCTGAACTTGTTATTGCTCAACAACCGTCCCTCACTTTCCTCGGTCGCCACTTTCCCAAAGGCATCATAGGTAAACCATTTGGTGAATTTGGCATGGGAGTTGGTCTCAATGGTACTGGTTACCCGCTTATAACTGTCATAGGCAATAGTGGTAGTCCCCGTATTGCCGTCGGCATTGGTGGCCAGGGCAATACTCGTAGGCAACTTGCTGGTAGCATCATAGGAATAGTTGATGATCATATTGGTGTTGGCATCGCCCGTCACCTTTTTTTGGGTTAGCTTGCCAACGGTACTATAGGTGTAATCGGTAACCCCTTTTGGGGTGGTCTCCTTGGTGAGCTCTCCAAAACCATTGTATGCATAGGTATAAGTCCCGGCGGAAGGATCTATCAATTTTGTCCTTCTTCCCCAGCCATCCTGTTCTATGGTTTGGGCGATACCGGAATAGGTGCTGGACTTCATGGCCCCGTTGCCAAAATAGGTGTATGCGATGGTGCCGCCCGGATCTGTAACCTGGGTTACGTTCCCCAGGGCGTTCTTGGTAGTGGCAACGGTCTTGGTACCGTCATTCACCGTAACCGTTAGCCCGGAATAGCTGATATTCGTAACCTTACCCGTATAGGAGATCAACGTTTTGGGCCTGCCGTACAGGTCGTACTCGGTAGTGTTCCATTGACTTGCCGCCGTACCTATATAGGGCTCGCTCTCCTTCCACACCCGATCGAACTTATCGTACTGGTAGCTTTTGTTCACCCATTGCCCTAAGACGTCCTTTTTACTTTCCTTGACCAACCTTTGGAGCGGGTCATATACGGCAATGGTGCTGCCGCCGTCATCGGCTGTAACGGTCACGGTATAGGTGTTGGAGGTTTCCACATAGGTGGTATTGACGTTCTTTCCCAGATAGTCAGTAACCTTGGTGAGCCGGTTCCAAGTATCGTATAAATATTGGGTAACGAGACCGAAGGGGTTCGTCTCCTTCTTCAAGGTGCCGGTGGTGGTATTGTATTCATAAGAGGTGGCCAGATTTTCCACATCATAGCTTTTTACCAAATACCTACCGGAAGTGTCATAATCGTACTTTAGCTGTCGTGCCGTTTCCCCGTTCGGCGTAATGGTCTTTGTCTTTATATTGCCAAAGACATCATACGTATAGGTCTCCGAATCAAAAGGGGTGCCGTCCCCCTTGTAATTTTTGGTAGTTACCAAGTAGCCCGTATAGGTATAATTTTCCTCTGTGGAGAAGGCGTTGTCACCTATGGTTGTGGTGTTCTTTTTGGTAAGGGGCCGCCCGATATAGTAGGTGGTGCCCGTACTGTTGCCATAGGTAAGGTCCGTTACACTACTGCCCTGCCCGGAATAATCTACGGTAATCTTGGTGGGGTTGTTATAGGCATCATAGAGGTAGCTGGTAGTAATGGCGGTCCCGTCCAGGCCGTTCTGTACCAGGTTGGAGGTATTGCTGATCTTGAATACCTTGTTGGCGGCCAGGGAAGAGGCGTTCACATAGGTAGTCTTTGCGATATAATCCGGGGGTATGGAATTAAGAGTAAAATAATTGGCCATGGAATAACTGCTGGATACTGCTCCGCGTTTGGCGATATCGTGCTTGGTAATGTTCCAGATACGGTCCGAATCCTGGGTGCTCCAATCGCTGCGGGCAAGCCCTATAAAACCCATGAACCCGAGACCGTCTACATGGGCTACGGCCCCTTGGTAGGCGAAATGTTGCTTGATGGTAGTGGTTCCGCTCACCGAACGTTGAAGAGTGGCTACCAACTTGGTTCCCCTGGCCACATCAATATCCACAAAAGGATATACCTGATCCGATCGGGTCTCATAAAAAGCATACGTATCGCTCGCCTGAATATGGGGATCAAGGTCGCGATAGGTTATGTTATGGGTAGTTCCTTTGTTGGATATCGAACGGAGAAGCATATCTTCCCTATTGTCCTTCCCAAAGGTAAAATTGCACAAGGTGTTATTACTGATCGTTACAAAATCAAGATTATTGTTCGATCGGTCGGCCGGAGATAGGAAAACAGGGATGGGCAGGTGATTCAAGGTCCCGGTCTTTGTGGCCGATTTAATAAAGCTGAATGCCGGGGTAACTTCGCTCACCGTAGAAAAGGTATTATAGTACATCCCAACCGTTTGGGATCCGTTGGCACCACCGTTATGGGTGGTGGTTTTGTATTCCAGGATATCGGTACGCCCATCGCCATTGATATCGGTTGGAATAAGGTCGTACGAATTGATCGGACTTGTTGCTATACTATATTGTTTATACGTAAAGGGATAAACTTGTATCTTAAGGGAAAATTGGACCCCAGTAGAAAGAAAGAGGGCAAACGTAGCGCTATTATTGGCCGTCGGCATCATAAAATCGGTCTTTCCGTCCCCATTGTAATCTCCCAGATATAAGGGATAGTCCGTTCTAATACGAGAGTCCGTAGTGGACCATAACCGCACCAAGCCGTTGGCCGAATTCAGTGTATAGACATCTATCTTTCCTGATGTAACGTGTAATATATCCGTTTTTCCATCACCGTTGAAATCTGCGGTAAGCAAACGATGGTCCGATTGAAGGGCCGTCTCCAGGGTACCCGCCCGATTGGTAAATCCGGTAGATATCCTACGATCTAGATTTATAAAATAAACCTTAGAATCGGGTACGTTGGTGGTTTCACATCTACAACAGTCACCACAGGATTCGCCTGGCCTTGGAAGTATAGGGTAGCATGTTTCGTAAGAGTAGGGATTGGCTATTCCTATGATATCGGTAAGCCCGTCACCATTGAAATCCCCTGATATATAGTTCAATGGTACCCTTTCCGGGTTGCGACTGGTTGTACAATCGTATTTTGGGGTATAACTGGGAGCGTTCCAAGTTTTTTCATAATACTGGGCGGCAGGTGCATAAGTGCTCTGTCCGTTTACCTTGAACCGTACCTCATTGGTACCAGTATGGGTTACCAATCCGAAACCTTGGGCCTTGTCTAATTTATTGGCCCCATCAAGATAGGCTATTGGAAACATAGTCTCAAAAATAGGGGTACTTACCTGGCTGCCAATATTGGTGTTCCCCGATTGGATTTCCTGGAAGATCCAAAATTTGGTACGTTCGCTCCTATTTTTGGGATAAACGATAAAATCCATTTTCCCATCCCCGGTATAATCCAAAGGAACCATATGCGCATTTCGCTGTTCAATATTGCTTACTGTTAAACTGGTAGTTATTGTTGAGGCACCCAGACTTGCTGGGGAATCGCTATAATTAAAGCTGATCGGATTAAAACTAAGGGAATTGTCCCCGCTCTTTTCAGTGATACTGGTCAGCCGTTCAAATCCGAGGGTATTGAAATTATGCGCCAGCAAGTAGTTGCGATAGCCTATGGCCCCTGTCTTCACATTGATCGTGGAAAGGATGGTCTTCCTTCGAAAATCCTGACCCCCGATAAAGGACTGTTCGGGACGTTTACGGGACTTATAGGCAAAGGCTATCTCGTTCGGAGCGGTACCTCCCGTTCTATGTCCGTATTTTATGGAAGCGATGCTCAAGGAATTGTTCGCCGCGGTATAGGTATAATTAACCATAATGCCCTGCGGGTCCTGCCAACTGGTAATGGCATAATCTGTTCTAGATCGACTATCGGTACTATTGCCATATTTGGCCACGGAACCATCGGGATAGGTGACCGTAAAGGAAAGAGGCCCGTATGACGACCCATAAGTTGAGACCCCATTTGAAACTATTTTCACATTGGAGAAGTTCTCGGTCTCATAGATCGCCCCGCTGGCCCCATAGGTACCCGACTTCAATACCAATCGCTGCCCGTCCAATGCAAAACGGTCCGCACTGTCAAAATCGACCGGATCGATGTTATTGTCGTGGAATTTGGTGGAGGGGATCCGTGTGATCACTGAAATGCCCGAAACGTTCCAGCCATAGCCGGCCATACCATTACCGCCCTGACTGTTATACGAAAGTGCGATTGTAGGCACTATCCCGTTGATTCCCGGCGGCACCTTGATGGGGACGGAATAGGTGGCTCCTCCAGTAAGGGAAACGGAAAGGTCCCCAGTAGTTTCCGAGATTTCGGAACCTCCGGCTCCCGAGCCCATTGGTTCTATGCTCGCATCCATATCCAATTCCATTGAAGGGGGCGATTTATCTTCGGTGCGTTCGATAACCGTAATAGGGGTCGCTTCCAAGGGGATTACCGTATAGTCGGTCTGGGCGTATACCCCGAAAGAACCAATGGAGAATACGAAGAAGATCAAAAATGTTTTCATACTTGTTGGTTGGGTTAGTATTAAAGCGACAATATCCTTCTACTCAGCTTTTGACTATTCTAATGGTTTGACGCTCCCCATTTTCGAACAGGACTTTCAACAGGTATAGGCCGGGTGGACTATCATTAAAATAAACGGGTTGTTCCCCCCGTACCGTATTTATTGGTATTGTATTCATCAATCTACCATCTACCGTAAATACCTGTATTTCTTTGGGCTTTAACCGTTCATTGGGAAACCATTCAACAAATAAAATTTCGGTTACAGGGTTGGGATAAGCGGTCATTTCAAAATCCAAAATATCAGTCAATCCCAATTCATCAATTGAATCCACAAATAGGGAATCTAAATTTTGAGGCATAACGGCCTTTAAGCACGTTAGACATACCCGGTCCCTTAGGATTTGGTTCCCCGCCGTGTCATATGTGAATTTAAGCTTTTGTTGTGCAAACACATTAAGTGTTACTGCTATACATACTAACGTAAGTAGAAATGTTTTCATACGAAGAGTTTACCTACCAAACATATGTGAAAATTTGATTGATTATTTAGTTTTTCTTATTAATTAAGTTAAAAGTGTGTTAAATTTAAAATAGCGATTCCTTTTTAGACTCTTAGATATTTTTGCTTAAAAACAAAATCCCACAACTTTTTGACTTGATCCAACTAGCCCACTGGTACAAAGATGTAGAGGAGTCAGGATTTAAGTGCTTCCAAACGGTAGCTAATAGCAATACTTTAAATTACCGCTCTGTACTTAACTATTTTTTAAACAGAAGTACAAATGCTTCAGCAGAATGCTTTAATGCCAAAGTAAAGGCTTTTAGATCACAATTTAGGGGAGTCAGGAATACGGAATACTTCTTATATCGCTTGATTAAATAAATCCCTTTAAAAGCTTCCAAACAGTAGCTAACAGTATCAGTGTTAATTACAGATCCATCCTAAACTATTTTATAAATAAAAGTACGAATGCCTCGGCAAAATCATTCAATGCAAACCTGCCTGCCGCAGGCAGGAATAAAAGCGTTCAGGGCACAGTTCAGAGGGGTGAAAAATGTAGAATTCTTCCTTTATAGATTAACCACAATTTTTGCATAAACACAACAATTGGTCATGATCCCTTTTATAGATACAAAGTCCCCTCATGGGGAATATTATATTTGCCATATTTCAAGTTGATGCTCTATTAAAAGTAAAGGTTCTAATTTGTTGTACCTATGTTGTACCTGGGAATAAAAAAAGGCCTTAACATTTCCGTTAAAGCCTTTCGTACTCGAGGTGGGAATCGAACCCACACTCCAAAGGAACTGGATTTTGAATCCAGCGCGTCTACCAGTTCCGCCACTCGAGCATACTAATTATTTTTATCCCTAAGGGATCTCAGTTGTTCTTTTCCAACGCCTGATTTCCAGTATTTTTCTCTTTTCCTTCCTTCTAATCTATTTTCACAGCATTCTGTGAAAATCAATTTGAATGGAATATAAGGTTTGGTCGTTTTTTCTCTTCCGCCATTATGTCTTCTAATCCGTGCCTCTAATTCCGTTGTCATTCCAACATAGATATAATTAGAGGTTAAACTGGAAATAGCATAAACCCAAACCATTTAATTCATTATTTCAATCCTAGCGCGCCTGCCTAACGGCAGTCAGGCCTGCCTGTCGGCAGACAGGTCTACCAGTTCCGCCACTCGAGCAAACTAATTATTTTTATCTCTAAGGGATCTCAGTTGTTCTTTGTAAAACTCTTGAACCTCCTAATTCGCAATCTGCTTTTAATGTATTCCTTGCTATGCTGCAGGGCATAAATTTTGATAGCGACTGCAAAAGTAGAAAATATTTTGTTTAATCCCACAAAAAAATATCAAGAATTATACTTTAGCAACCCAAATAAATTTCTAAATTTGCACCTGCTTAGAAAGACGAACCTCCAATAATCTAAAAAACAAGACGTTATAAATGTCATATCAAGTACCGGAACCTAAAATTTTCACCTGTACACAAAGTGCAAAACTGTCCGAGAAAATAGCTGAATCTTTTGGAACAGAGCTGGGGAATGTAATTTTTTCCAGATACAGTGATGGTGAGTTTCAGCCTTCTTTTGAGGAGTCTATAAGAGGTAGAAGGGTTTTTATTATCGGTTCAACCAATCCAAGCTCCGAGAATCTAATGGAACTATTGCTTATGTTGGATGCGGCCAAACGCGCGTCTGCTCGACATATCACTGCAGTAATTCCCTATTTTGGGTGGGCAAGACAAGATCGGAAGGATAAACCGAGAGTGCCTATAGCCGCTAAGTTGATTGCCAATATGTTGGAAGCTGCTGGGGCCACACGTATTATTACGATGGACCTGCATGCCGATCAGATTCAAGGGTTTTTTGAAAAGCCGGTAGACCATTTGTTTGCGTCCACCTTGTTTTTGCCCTATCTGGAGAGCTTAAATCTTCCAAATCTTACGATAGCCTCCCCGGATATGGGTGGTTCTAAAAGAGCCTATGCCTATTCTAGAGCGCTAGATTGCGATGTGGTAATCTGTTACAAGCAAAGAGGTGGAGCCAATGTTATTTCACATATGGAGCTGATTGGGGATGTAAAAGGTAAGAATGTGGTATTGGCCGATGATATGGTAGATACTGCTGGGACCCTGACCACTGCGGCAGATCTAATGATGGAACGAGGAGCAGCAAGTGTAAGGGCTATTACAACCCATGCATTGCTTTCTGGGAAGGCCTATGAAAGAATAGAAAATTCGCAATTGTCCGAGCTGATTGTTACAGACTCCATACCTTTGCGAAAAGAAAGTAAAAAAATAAGGGTGATTAGTTGTGCAGAATTGTTTGCAGATGTTATGCATAGGGTACATCATAACACCTCCATAAGCTCTAAATTCTTGATGTAGGAGCTTAGTGGGAAAAGGAAATTAATTAATATTTAATTATATACAATGAAGTCAATTACAATTAAAGGATCAGAAAGAGAAAGCGTGGGCAAAAAAGCGACAAAGGCCTTACGTAATGCTGGAAAGGTACCTTGCGTTATTTACGGAGGGGAAAAACCATTACACTTTACAGCAGATGAACTGTCGTTCAAAGATTTAGTGTACACTCCAAACGCGCATACTGTTGTGATTGATTTGGGAGAAGCAGGTAAATATGATGCCATTAAGCAAGACATCCAATTTCACCCTGTAACGGACAATATTCTACATATTGATTTCTACCAATTGTTCCCGGACAAAGAAGTTTCTATGGATATTCCTGTGAAATTAGTAGGAAACTCTCCTGGTGTTCGTAATGGTGGTAGATTACTATTTAGAAAGAGAAAACTTAGTATTAAGGCACTTCCTGGTGATTTGCCCGATTTCTTTGAGGTGGATATCTCTAAATTGAAGATTGGTCACCATATTTCAGTGGAGTCACTTAAGAAGGACGAATTTACAATCCTACACCCAGACGCTACTACCATAGTGCAGGTTAAAGCGGCACGTAACGTTATTATCGAAGATGATGAGGACGAAGAGTTAGAAGCAGAAGCTACCGAAGGAGGAGCTGCTGAGGCTGCTAACGAATAGATCTTATTCAATTTATTATCAAAGCATCTGCGAAAGCAGATGCTTTTGTATTTTTATAAACTCCAAAAACAGGTCTATGTTCCACTATTTAAGGGCGCTTTTTAAGGTGAACGGACTACTACTGGACGAAACAGACGGAATGAAAAAATTTTTAATAGTTGGTCTTGGTAATATCGGTGACGAATATGTTGAAACTCGACATAATGTTGGGTTTAAAATATTGGATGTCTTGGCCAAAAAGGAGGGATTCTCCTTTGAAACCCAAAAGTTGGGGGATGTTGGGGTGTTTAAGGTGAAAGGGAGAAGTATACTCTGCCTAAAGCCCTCTACCTATATGAACCGCAGTGGAAAGGCCCTTCGGTATTGGATGGAGAAAGAAAAAATCCCCTTAGAAAATGTGCTGGTAATTACAGACGACATCCACTTGGATTTTGGAACCTTAAGGTTGAAGAAAAAAGGTAGCGATGGTGGGCATAATGGGTTGAAGGATATCCAGTTGCATTTAAATACTACGAAATACAATAGATTGCGATTTGGCGTTGGGGCCGACTTTGGCGAAGGGGGGCAAATAAATTACGTACTAGGGGAATGGAGTCAAGATGAACGGGACAGGCTGAAAGAGCGGTTCGAGAGAACTACCGAGTTGGTTCGGTCTTTTGTGCTGTCCGGCATGGAAAGAACCATGAACCATTTTAACAATACCTAAGCAGTTATTTAGCGGACCTTGAAAGAGGCAATGGCGTTCGTAGCCTTGTTGCCTTCCAGATCAAAGCTTACAATACGCCAGTAATAACTGGTGTTGCTGGTTACACTTACGTTTAATTCCGACTGACTGGAGGTGAGGGATGCCAAAAGGGTGGTTGGTGGATTGTCCGTGGAAAAATACACCTCGTAACCAGCCAGGTCATTGTCTACATCTGCACCTTCCCAGATTAACACCACTTCATTATTGATGTCCTTGGCCACCGTACTCCCCATTCTGGGTGCCTTTACTTCCGCAGGGAAGGGGGCGTAAGTAGTTTGGAATCCGGCATTATAAAAAAGCCAAGTTTCACTTTTTCCGGTCTCTTGAACGGCCTTGTTCCTGCTGATGACAGACCACGAGTAGGGGCTCCCTTTTTCTAAAGTCAGCTTTGCTGTTGGGGCAGTAGACATAATTGTTTGCGTGGTATTGGTATTGAGGTTGGTAGCTCTAAGCTCATAGGTTTCTGTGTGATTGGAAGCTACCCAGTTAAACGTTACTACCGAGGTGTTGGTCCCGATTACGGTTTCTCCTGTGGTGCATTCAGAGTTTTTAAGGGGGAAGGTTAATTGTGCGGCAGCAGGGGCCTGGGGTGCGTCTTTACCCCCGCATGCCATTAGAATCATAAAAACTAGAAGTAAGAAGGGGAGTCTCATGAGCCTATTTTTTAATTACATGTATTGTGGTGTTTGTAACACTGCCTTTTAGTCTTAGGAGGTAGCTTCCAGAAGGGAGTCCCGAAAAATCTAAATTTAAGCTGTGACCCGTGGGTCGGTACGTTTTCTCTTTAATAAATTTTCCTGCTAAGGTATAGGTGGCAACGCTAAGCTCTTCCACTGTCTGGTCTAGGCGAATAGATACAATTTCGTCAAATGGGTTGGGATACGCCTGCGGCTTGTCTAGCAATAAGAATTGTTTCTCAAAAACTCCTTGACAAGCCATCTTGCTTTGCACTTTTAAGTGATTGATGCCTTTGGAGAGGTTTAGCACCAAAGCAGGGGAGGTGGTGGTTGTGAGCGCCCCGTTAAGTTCAATATGGTATTCCTCTGCTCCTTCCATGGTGATTA
>NZ_VVIN01000082.1:0-11562 GCF_008711145.1 Arenibacter lacus | reverse complement strand
TTTCAAATACATGGCCCTAAAAACACTTATATGGCTGTGTTTCAAGGTTTTACAAAATTCCAAAAACCATATGAGACCATATAAAACCATATAAAACCGCCAATTGTTTTAACATTGTTTTACCACTTTTTTGTATCTTTAACTAAATTGTAAAGAACAAATGGCAACCGTTAAGGCATTACTTTGGAAAAGAAAAAACAAAGCAGGTGAGTGTACAATTGCCATCCGGATTACCAAAAATAGAAAATCCACTTATATACATACGGGCCAAAAAATCAAACCTCATGACTGGGATGAAGTAACGAGTCAAGTTAAAAAAAGTCACCCCAACTCCAAACGCTTAAACAATTTCATCGCTTCCAAAATTATAGAAGCTAATAAATCTTTATTGGAAATTGAGACTGAAAGCAACAATAATATCCAGATTGCCGACATTAAAAGAACCATATCAGGTAAACACAAAAACCACTCCTTTTACGAATTTACAGAATCTTACTTTCAAGAACTGGGACGAAATAAAAAGTATTCCAGAATCAATGCAGAACGTCCCTTACTCAATAGGATTAAGAGATATCCAAAGGCCAAGAACTTAACCTTCGAAGTTATAACACCACAATTCCTACGAGGCTTCATATCCTATTTACGAAGCAGTAAAAACAACATTGGAGAAAGAACCATCGTTAACAACCTGATTTTTATCCGGACCTTATACAATAGAGCGACCCACCAAAACTTGATTTCCAAGGATCTTTATCCTTTTGGTAATTCCGAAGGCAAAATCAAGATTAGAATTCCAAAATCCATAAAGATTGGCTTAACCGCGGAGGAAATTACAATTTTGGAAACCCTGGATCTTTCCGATGACCCCAAGCAGCACCACGCACGAAATGTGTTTCTTTTTAGTTTTTACCTTGCAGGAATGCGAGTTGCTGATGCCCTTAAAATGAAATGGGCAAACGTACAGGGAGAGCGAATATATTATACGATGAGCAAAAATCATAAAAACCTATCGCTTAAAATTCACAACAAGCTTCAAAAAATATTGGATGAGTACCACCCGAATAAAACTTCAGAAAAAGATTATATATTTCCCGAATTGCAAAATGCTACCAACGACCCAAAGGATATTCTGAGACTGACCAAAATAGGAAATAAAAAACTTAACAGATACTTGCGACAAATTGCCCATCGGGCTAATATTACCAAAAAACTCACCATGCACGTTGCCCGTCATTCCTTTGGCAATATCTCAGGGGACCGAATTCCGTTACAGGTGCTTCAGAAATTATATAATCATTCCGACATTAAGACCACCATAGAATATCAGCAGAATTTCATCAACAAAGACTTGGACGAGGCTCTGGATTTAGTAATAGGGGCTTGATTTACACCCCTTCAGTTTGATACTCCTAATTGAAAAGGAGTTGTTAAGAGCTATTCCAGCAAATATTTGGCTGATGAAAAAATATTGAATTTACAATCCGATATAATAGTAATTTTATCAGAGGCAGCTAAAGCGGAGATAGGCGTTGATGAAGACCAACCTCTTAGAAATAACCTCCCTTACGACTGGAATGGTCTGGGGCCCAAACGAGCCCCTAAACCAAAATTAATCCAAAAGTCAAAATGCCTCGAAAAACTTTCAACTGTCCGATGAAATCGTAACTATTGCAACTATTCAATTCCAAAAACCTGTACTTCGGCTAAAGATAAATTGGTTGTACCTGTTAATTGTACCCTAATATATCTACCTGTCCTACTTACTGGAATTGCTGTTTCATAACCGGCTACTCCTTCATGAAAAAAGCTATAGACATCATCTTGCAATAAAATATCAGCTACAGAATCTGATTCAAAAGGATCGTCTGAAACGAACACATAAAAATCAACCAATCTATCTCCACAGCAATCTTGTCTATTGAATAATTTTATCTCTTGGATAAATGGAGAAATATTACCTAAATCAACCTGCAACCATTCCTCACCACTACCCCCAGTATGCGTAACAGATCCATCTCCCCACTGTCCACTAGTATTACCGTCTACAGCTCTAGAACTAACCCCCCCAGCGATTGTGCTAGATTGAGTTGTTAATTTACCTAAAGCTATATTAGGAGGTAATCCGCTCTTTAAAACGAAGTACTTTACGTTCATTGCCTTGTTAAGTTCAATTTTATCACTACTAACCTTCTTTATTTCGACCGGTAATAAATAAATTTGATCTTGATCCAATCCTGGGGTACTAATACTAATTTTTAAAGTGTCAGAAGATTTTTCATTCTTTTTAATCTTCGCTGTAGTACCACTAAAAGTTAGATTCTCTGCAGGGAAAGGCGCATAGTCTGTACCGTTATTTTCATTGAACGTATCGATTAACTCCTTGCTATAAGCTATTTCCACATCAATATCCTCCTTCGCTTCTTTATATAAGGCTATGGAAATCTCTTTTTCGGATGGAAAATCCATAAATAGAATATTAAAATCTTCAGTCTCCCCAAAATTTGGAGATATAAATATTCCATTTTGATTAAAACTAGCCAATTCCTCTTCTTCACATCCTAGATGCAGAAATGCCATTAATAACATTAAGGTTTGAAGCACTATAGTATATTTTTTCATTTTTTATTTTTTTAATTCTTTCTAATTTAAACGACTACCATCCAGGGTTTTGGATTAGTTTTTCGCTCTTCTGAATTTCATCAAGAGGGATAGGGTATAAATACATTGCTTTATCCCATGCTCTGGTCTCGTAAGGGGTTCTCTTATAAAAACTCATTTCATCCGAGGCATTCATATTCATGCCATAAAAGGTTCCCCCCTGGCCTCCTTCACCAACTTGGTTATCTGCAATCATCCATCTTCGCACATCAAAATACCGCTGACCTTCTGTTGCCAACTCAACCCTCATTTCTCTTTGAATGGCTTCACGTTGTTTATCTTGATCTCCAACAATATTGGCCTTCACATCTATCAGTTTAGGAATACCTGCACGGTCTCTCACTTTATCAACATACTCAATAACTCTAGGATCTGACGGATTTACCTCATTGAGGGCTTCGGCAAATAATAATTGAAACTCTGCCAATCTAAATATAAATGATGGGCGATATTCTGATTGCGGATTGCTACCAGAGTTATATATTTCCCGACTTATGCGTTTATATAACAAATAGCCCGACCATGGATAGTCGGCGGAAGTATTTCCATTTCCACTACCACTAAAAAATTGAATAGAATTATTACTTATATGCCAGTTTCTATTTTGATAAAATACCGTTTGATAAAAACGCGGCTCCCTATTGATCCACATCTTATATATACCTTCCCCAGCTTGTCCAGAAAGGTCTTCTCCAGGCCCTGAAATCCCCTCTTCACTATATAACGGAGAGTCTTCTATAGTTAATCCATCTATCATAAAAAAGTCATCTACCAACTCTTGAGTGACCGCAATGTTTGCAAAACCACCTCTTTCTGTACGTGGCGTTGCTCTTCTATCTACACCTTCACCCCAAAGTGCTCCCCAGCTCGCATTGGGATTAGCCCAAATCACTTCCTTATTGATTCCCCTAAATAGATTATATAAAGAGGCGTGAGGATCATAATCTCCGTTATCATCATATTCCTTATATAACTCATAATTGCCAGCTTCGGCAAAATCAATGAAATCTTGCATAGCGTCTAACGCTTTTTGCCACTTTGTGGGATCGTTCTCTGGAAATAGCTTCTCTCCATCCATGTCCGTAATCTCTAAAGCTTCTGCGTATCCTCCATTTAAAAGAGGACTCGCAGCGTACATCCACATTCTACCTCTGACTGCCAAGGCAACCCCTTTTGTAGGTAATGCAAGAAAATCCTCTTTTGTCTCTATAGAATTCAACTGATCCGACACTTCCAACAATTCCTGGTCTAAAAATGTCACTACCTCATCCACCGAATTACGCGCAAAATCCAAATCAGTAGATAATGGATCTATGCTGGTATCCATAATTGGAATAGGTCCATACAACTCAAATAACAGATAGTGATAGTAAGCTCGTAAAAATCTAGCTTGTGCTCTAAGCTCTGCAAGTTCATTTTGATCAATATAATCTGCCAAACCACTTTGCGGAATCACTTTAGCGTTTTCAAGAAATAAATTAGCCTGTCTAATTAATTGATAAAGAAGATTCCATCTATGAAAAGGCGCATTGGCTTGGTTATAACCATTGGTAGTAGTATTCCTCAAAGGACCTTGCGCCATTTTAAGTTCATCCGAAGCTCCTGCCCAAGGGTTATCTAGGCCACCAATACCGATAATCATGTTGGAGGAATTTGGAATCCCTGTAAAGATATTTCGATGAAATTCTCTTACTTGAGAAGGGTTATTAAAAATTTCCTCCATTGTCTGTTCGCCCGCAAGTTCATCTGAAACATTCAAAAAGTCTTTGCTACAGGAGAATAGAAGCAGTACGCCAAAAAATGCGGTGAATAATTTTATATAGTTTTTCATTGTCTTTTAAAATTTTAAATCCAATCCAAATGTTACGTTCCTCGGTATAGGGTAATTCATTCCAGCATTAGCATTTCCAATTTCTGGGTCCCAAAATTTAACATCATCCCAAACGTGTAAATTAGTACCCATCACATAAAACCTGGCACTTCTTATTTTAAGTCTATCAACTAAATTTTCATTAAGCTGCCAACCTATTTCTACATTTTTCAATCTTAGAAAGCTAGCATCTCTTAACCACCATGTGCTTGGCACACTATTGTGGTAGAAATTACTTGTTCTTAATCTTGGAAACAATACATCCTGGCTAGGATTATCCGGACTCCATCTGTCCATGGCTATTGTTCTTAACGAGGTTTCTTCTACCCCCCAAGCGAACGGGAAAAAACCTTGACCATTTTGACCTCCCAGTACCGTTGAAACACTTCCTGCACCTTGAAAGAAGACATTCACATAAAAATTCCTATAGTCCACGTTTAACCCAACTCCGTATACCAATTCTGGAACAGAAGGTTTGGCGATATCACGAGACTGATCAAATTGATTAATAACGCCATCATTATTTAGATCCTTATATTTAATATCTCCAGGTCTAAGGTTAGCTCCAAGTGTAGATACGGGCAAGCCTTCTTTTAGTTCATATACGTTATTACCATTAACGTCGGTAGATATATCAAAATCAGAATCTTCATAAAGTCCTTCTGCCACATAAATGCTATTAATGTTAAGGCTTGTTCCAGTAATGTTCATCCAGTCATAAAGCTGCGGAACTTCATCATATTCAATAATTTTGTTCTTTGCATACGTTATATTACTCCTAATAGCTATAGATAAATCATTAAAATTCTCTCTAATATTTAGGCTTCCATCAAACCCTCTATTCGAAACCTTCCCGAAATTCTGCCAAGGAGCTTGTCTAAATCCCGCTGCAGCAGAAACGGTTCTTCTTTGTAGAAGGATATTGTATCTCTCATTGTCGAAATAATTCACGGATAAGTTAATCCTATTAGAAAATAAATCAATATCCAAACCGTAGTTAACTTTATTTTCAATTTCCCATGACAATGCAGGTGAAGCAAATCTACCTTCTACTAATCCTCCTATTCCATTTTGACCGCCGCTACCTCCAATTCCGATTGGATAACCAGGCGCCCCGTTAAAGGTCCCCCTATATAGGAATCGTTCTCCTCCTGTCTGATCATTTCCAGTCCGACCAAGAGACGCCCTCAATTTAAGTCCTGAAATAACATCCTCTATTTTCCCCTTAAAAAATGGTTCCTTATCAATTACCCAAGCGGCACCAACAGCAGGGAAAAATCCAAATCGATGCCCTTCAGCAAATGATTCACTCCCAGTAAGTCCAAAGTTAACTTCAAGAGAATATTTCCTATCGTACATATAAGTAGCTCTACCAACATAAGCTTGCTTCCTGAATGCTAAAGCTTGATCGTGATGCTGTTTCTCTTTTTGATAATAAAGCACCATTCCACCTACGTCATGAGTTTCATTAAATACTCTACTATAGTTAATGGAGGATTCCAAATAAATATTCTTAAATCCGCTATTGCTTTCAGTAGGCTCACCAAACGGCTGTTCATTAATTACTTGATTATAAATTAATTCGCCGTTTCCGTCCCTACCTCTCGTGACAAACTGGGCTGGTGTCTTTAATCTTCTTGACCCATACTGAGAATAGGAATCATAGCTCACTACCCCCCTTACATTTAACCCTTCGGTAAGAATTCCTAAATCTTGTTCTATAGCTACTTTAGATTGAATCCCTGTTCTCCACTCTTTGGCATACCCGGACTCCATTAATAAGTTATATGGATTTACTCTATTTCCACTTGGCCTTGGATGTGAAGCGTTTACGCCATCCGGAAAAACCATGGGAAACAAATTTGGAGGAGCAATTGTCATTCGCTGAAAAATCTGTGAAGTTCCTACTCCTGGAAAGTTTGTTTCCATATATTGACCACTCAAGTCAACGGTTAGCAAAGTGGTAGGAGTAACATCAAAATCAACATTACTTCTTAAGTTATATCTATTCAGCCCAATATTATTGTTATAATCTGCAACGGGGTTTTGCTTAAAAATTCCACTTTCATTGTAAAATGAGCTAGAGATAAAGAATTTTGCGCGGTCACCTCCTCCTCTAAAGTTTAGTAAGTGTCGAGTATTATTGGTTGTTTTACTCAATAAATCTAACCACTGAACATCTGGATATAGGTAAGGATCCTGACCTGAAGCATATCTACCAATTAATTCTTGACTATAGGATGGAACTCTCCCTTCATTTATAAGCGCTTCATTATAGGAATGCATAAAATCTACTGACCCAACAAATTCGGGCAAACGTGTAGGTTCCGAAATTCCATATTCTCCTCTATAAGATATGACGGTCTTCTGATTTTTCCCTCGTTTAGAAGTAATCAAAATAACTCCATTAGCTCCTTCTGCACCATAAACAGCAGTAGCAGCTGCATCCTTTAGCAAGGTAAAAGATTCAATAGCATCTGGGTCAATATCATTCATAGACCTGGGGATACCATCCACCAATACCAAGGGCTGTGTTCCACCTGCAAAGGAACTTACTCCTCGTATCCAAAATTCAGAGTTATCATAACCTGGTTCTCCCGATCGCTGAATTGCAATCAACCCAGGAATTCTACCCGCAATATTATTGGTTAAATTCCTAGTTGGCATTCTTATATCCGCTCCCTTAACGGTACTCACAGCACTAACCACACTTTCCTCCTTTTGCTTCCCAAAACCTACTACAACCACACCTTCCAAACCTGCAGCTGATTCTTCTAGAGTAATTGTAAATTCGGTTTTGGAGCCAACAACAATTTCTTTTGTGGCATAACCTATATAAGAAGCAATCAATACAGGTTTTTCACTGGTAAGGGTAATGGTGAAGTTCCCATCAAAATCGGTTTGCGTTCCATTTGTGGTTCCTTTCTCCAAAATATTAGCTCCAGGAAGTGGAGCTCCGGTTTCATCCAATACAACCCCTGTTACCACATACTTTTGTTGGGATAAATTCTCTAAGATCGAGTTTGTCTGGTCGGAATTTTGTTTTTTGTGAATGGTAACCTGTCTACCATCAATTTCATAGCTTATATCTGTATTAAAAAATGCTTTATTTAGAATAGTAGTCAGTTCTGAATTTTTAAAATTCAGTGATATTAACTTCTCCTCATTCAATACTTCATCTTTATAAAAAAAGATATACTCGCTATTGTCCTGAATTTCCTTTATCAGTTCTTTTAGTGAAACTTTTTCTACGTTGATGTCTATTTTCACTTGGGAGTATGAAGGATTGGCGTAAACAGAGCACAAGCCCAAACTTATCAGTAATAGAAAAACCCTCATAATGATGCTAAGTATGCCGCATTTCACAGTATTTTTTACTCGCTGTGGAATGCGACTGAAATTTTTATTCATAATTTTGTTTTATGTTAGTTAATGTTGCCCGGTCAAGGCAATGTTGGTTTTACTGCCAAAAGATGTTGGCGCATCTTTTGGCTTTTTCTTAATATTTCGATAATAGCTCTACTTCATTGGCAGTTCTTTTTTGTTGATTACATATTGGTTTTCAGATATTTTGGTATATTCCATATCTGTTGTTCTAGCTATAATCCGTAATACCTTTTCAACATCTTCTTTTAAATCTAAATTTCCCGAAAAGGTTTCTTCTGCAAGCTCTGGAGCATTTATTTCAATATCCACATTATAATGTCTTGTTAGCTTTCTTATTATAAATTGCAAAGCATCATTTTTAAATACCAACTCATTATTTCTCCATGAAAAATAGTGATCCACATTAACGGTTTCTGACACTATTCTTTTATCTGCCTTATTGTAAGTAGCCTGGGTCCCAGGGGTGATTTTTAGCCTATTTTTAGGTTTTTTTAAATTCTGGCTAAGATATTCAATATCTACGCTACCGCTTTTTAATGTAGTCTTAACTTCTTTATCGTTCTTATAAGTACTCACATTGAATACAGTACCTAAGACTTCTATTTTTTGTCCCTCCGAGACCACCAAAAAAGGACGCTTCTTGTCACTAACTACTTCAAATATGGCCTCCCCCTCCAGATAGACCTCTCTATTACCCCCTTTAAAAACAGCAGGGTATACCAATCGAGAGCCTGAATTCAACCAAATTTTACTACCATCAGACAATTCAATTTTAGATTTCTTCCCAAAGGGTACCATCAAGGTATTGTATACAACAGCATTCTTTTTTAATGCATTCTGATAAATAGATTGCTCCTCTTCTATAGTAACTTTGTCCCCAGTTGACGAATAGGTTATCTTGGAGTCCACACCCTCTACATTTACCGCTTTTCCTTCCCCGGTTATTAAAATCACCTTGCCATTCTTATTCTCTTCTAGTAACGCAGAGGTATTAACATAATCTATAATAGATTCTGTTGGTGATTGATTATAGAACATTCCTATTCCGAGCAAAATAATAGCAGAAGCAGCGGCCATGAAACGCAAACGTTTCTTCTTTCTCTCAAGGCTGTGAATAGATTGGAATATTTTTCCTTTTAATTCCTTCTTCTCCTTGCTAGACAATAAGAAATCTTCCTTGTTATTATTTTCTTTAATATTCATAATAATTTCATTTCAATCAGAGGGGGGGGGGGGGGATATAACTTATGGAAATTAAACACATAAGAATACCCCTCCCTATATATATAAGCAGTTAATAGTAGATGTATAGACAACTTTTTCTAACTATTTTTAAAAAATAATATTTCAAGAAGTAGAAAAACAGACATAGGGGTTTGCCTCAAGCTAGTTAGCGCCCTGTAAATCATGGTTCTAGCAGACTGAATTGAAACATTCATGATCTTTGAAATCTCTTCATAAGATTTGTCTTGATAAAACCTCAAATACAGGCCTTTTTGTTGTTTTTCGGTTAATGAGTCCATGGCAACAGCCAAACGATTGCTTTTTTTGGAAGCCTGTTCATTGATAATTATCTCACTTTCAATTGAGGGAATCGAATTTTTATCACGAATAAAATCTAAAAGTGGAATATCTACAGAAACAGGCGACTCCTTTCTTCCGTATTTCCGGTTAATTTTTCGTTCCAATGATTTCTGAAGATAATAACTAATATTGTCTGGTTCGGATAATTTGAGTCTATATTTATATAAGTCCAGAAAAAGATCATGGATACAATCCATTACCCATCCTTTATCTGAAATTCTTTTCATACCATGCGAATACAAATCATCCACATAATAATCATAAAGCTGACCTAGTGATTTGGTGTC
The DNA here is from genome assembly GCF_008711145.1 of Arenibacter lacus. Taxonomy (NCBI): domain Bacteria; kingdom Pseudomonadati; phylum Bacteroidota; class Flavobacteriia; order Flavobacteriales; family Flavobacteriaceae; genus Arenibacter; species Arenibacter lacus. Next base: position 1,776 of record NZ_VVIN01000082.1, on the reverse strand, counting down.
GCCGGTTTTAATTCTTTCCCAAACTAAATACTCAGAAAAATTTGACTTTCCTAACATTCTTTTCTTCATTGTTAACCAGCTATTTTGGACTTCTTCCCATATATTATAGCTATCGAAACTAATTGCCAATTCTTATATATCAACAAACCCTTAATTCATATAATAAAGTAGGCTCAGGCTATATACACCTCATTTTACCGGTTAGTTAGAAATAAATAAGGATGAGAATTGAAAAAATGACAACTAAACTATTTTGTTTAAAAGACTACGTTTTTAGATCAAAAAAACGACAAGTTAATAAAATTAACCGCACGTTAAAGTATTGTTAAGTTGAATTACGATCAATTTTAAGTAAATCCTAGACTGTGCATAAAAATCAAATCATGAGATAAACAATCAAGAATATTAGAGATAATGGAAGAAAAAAGGGCCTATAAAAGCCCTTCATCCGCAAAGGAGTAATATCCTTCCCTGGTTATGATAATACTATCCAGCGTGGGAATATCCAATAATTTGGAAGCATTCCTCAGTTTGGTTGATATTTGCTTATCAGCTTCCGAGGGATTTAGGTTCCCAGAAGGATGATTGTGGACTAATATTATGCTATGTGTTTTAATCAGGACTGCTTGCCGGAGTACGTCTTTTACCGAGATCAGACAGCCACTATCGGTTCCAGAGGTTAGATGGTGAACGTTTACCACCTGATTTTTTCGGTTCAGATGGATGACCTTCACTTCCTCGTGATCGTCCATAATATCCTCGAAGTAAGGATAAATAAAAGTTCTCACGTCACTGGAAGCGGTTATCTTAAACGTAGGTAGTGTGGTTCTTTTGTAAATAGCCGTTAATTCTCCAACAAAATCCTTAAAGGTTGCGATTCTAATTTTTTCCATGATTGTAAATTTTTAAGATTATGCAGCCAACACAATCAACAGCAGCGCAGCGGTGCGGATATGTCCATGTGGAGATTTTAAAAAATTGCGGTGGGTTCCCCCGACAGGAGGGATACCCCATTTTTTCTAATACTACATGGACTGGGCAAAGGCGGCTTGATTAACTTGCGGCATAGTCATGAAAATTGACTTAATAGGTATAGGCAATTCCTTCGACCGACTAAGATATTCGGGCTAATAAAAACCGGGATAGAATCTGTCCCCATAAAACAATAAGGGTATTATTAGAACCCATCTATAACAGTTTGGATCCATAGTTTCTGGAGAAAGGAGCCTATAAAACTAAGAATCAATAGATGGAAGACTCCTACTCCACTCCTTCCGTTCTGGAGTTGCTAAAGAACAGCTCATCATAGATCTTTTTTTTCAGATCAAAGGAAGGTCGCGGATCGATCTTCTCTCTATTTTTCAGAATCTCATAATGCAGATGGGGTCCTGTAGAACTTCCTGTACTTCCCACCGTGCCAATAATCTGATGCTGGGCTATGGACTCCCCTTTATGGACCAAGACTTTTTCCAGGTGCCCATATAACGTCTCGAAACCAAAGCGATGCCTTATAACTATATGGGTGCCATACCCTATCGGGGAATGTACCACCTTCTCAATGGTACCCGAAGCCGTTGCATGTACGGTGGTTCCATCCGGGGCGGATAAGTCGATCCCAACATGATTTTTCTCGTTTTTAGAAATGGGATGTATTCTAAATCCATAGTCACTGGAAATGGAATATTTACCCTTTCCCAAGGGGACGGCAGCAGGAAATTGCGTTAACAAATTAGGACGGTATTTAAGGTAGGTTTCCAAAGAGCTTATGTACGAGTA
>NZ_VVIN01000081.1:0-11639 GCF_008711145.1 Arenibacter lacus | reverse complement strand
CGCTTTAATTTTGATACCCAAAAGGCCATTATTTGGAATTCTAGAACAGAGCAGCAGGCAGGTCTAGGACAACTGGGCAGTGATGCCATGAAAGTCTATGCCGAGGTCACCAAAAAAGAAAACGACTCCGTTTATTTCCTGAGCAAGGGGAAGCTTACTACTTCTAAGGATACGGTGAACCCGGATTATTACATTAAGATCAACAAAGCAAAGTTTGTACCCAAGAAAAAGGTGATTGCAGGTTTCAGTAATTTATATATTGCCGATGTCCCCACGCCTATAGCCCTCCCCTTTGCCTATTTCCCCTTAACCGTAGGAAGAACCGCAGGGTTAATGATGCCTACCTTTGGAAGCGATCCTGGACGGGGCTATTTTTTACAGAATGGGGGTTACTACCTCCCCATTAACGATTATGTAGACCTTACCCTAACGGGCGACCTCTATACCAATGGGAGTTACGGACTTAGAACGCAATCTATTTACACCAAGCGCTATAAATACCGAGGGAACATTAATTTTAGGTACGAAAACCTTATTACGAGTCAGAAAGGATTTAGCGACTATAGCAGGACCACCATTTACAATATTCAGGTTTCCCATTCCCAGGATCCGAAGAACAATCCCAATTCTCGTTTCCAGGCGTCTGTAAACTTGGGGAGTAGTTCTTATTATAGGAACTCCCTATTACAACAAAACCTGCCCAATACCCAGGTAAACAACTTATCGTCCTCTATCTCCTACTCCAAGACTTTTCCGGCCTATCCGTCGGTAAACACCAGTCTTACGGCCACCCATAACCAGAATACCAATACGGGAGCGGTAGACCTTACCCTGCCCACCCTACAGGCAAGTATGGAACGGATCTACCCTTTTGCTCCTAGGGAAGGAATAAAAAAGGGGATTATTCAGAACGTAAACTTCCAATACAACCTAAACGCCCGAAACAGCATTAGGACCACGGAAGAGGATTTTTTAACCAGTAGAATGTTCAAGGAATCCAAGTTTGGTGCCAGACACAGCATTCCCTTGAGCACTAACTTTAAGGTAGCCAAGCACTTTAGCGTTAGTGTGGGCGGATCCTATGAGGACGTATGGGCTATTGAAACCTTTAAGCGGGAGTACGACCAGGATACCAAGAGATTGGTAGTTACGGATACCATTAGTGGGTTTGACCGTTACCACAAGTACAATTTGAGCACCAGCATTGGAACCACCTTGTACGGAACCTTTAACTTTGGGGAAGACAAAAAGATTCAAGCCATACGCCACGTAATGAGGCCGTCTTTAAGCTATGGGTACACCCCCTCTTTTGATCAGTTTTACGAAAGCTACGTAGACAGCAATAACGAAGAGCGATTTTACAGTAGGTTCGAAGGTACCCTAAACGGCGCTCCAGGCCTTAACAAGTCGAGTTCCATGAGCTTTTCCCTGGGCAACCAGCTAGAGGCCAAGGTGCGCAGTAAGGATTCTACCGCTACAGAACCCAAAAAGATTTCCCTGCTGAGCAACTTAAACCTATCTGCTGGGTATAATTTTGAGGCCGACTCACTAAAGTTGAGTCCGCTAAATATTAATGGAGGAACCAATATCCTGAACAACAAAATGTCTATCAACTTTGGGGCCAGCCTAGACCCCTATGCCATTGATAACAACGGGACCAGGATAAATACCTTTAATATAGACAACGGAGGTAGCCTTTTTAGACTTACCAATGCCAGGGCAAATATTAGCTACTCCATAAGTAGCAAGTCCTTTGGGAAGAAAGATAAAGAGGAAGAGGATTCCAGAAATGAGTACGACTATGTTGCTTCCAGTGGTGGACGGGACGATGACCTTTTTGGAAAGGCCGAGGACTTTAACAATCGACCAGGAGACGACCGGGATGGCGGAGAAGACGTAGAGAACCCCTATTACGGCACTAAACTACCTTGGGACCTACGAATGTCTTACGCAGTAAACTACAGCAACAACAATAGGCAAAACGCCATTGGGAGTCATGCGCTGATGTTCTCCGGGAACATTCAACTATCCCCGAGGTGGAAAGTGGGTGGATCTTCTGGGTACGACTTTAAGAACAAAGGCTTTACCCTTACCCAATTGCGATTTGAGAGGGATTTAAAGAGCTTTAGGATGAACTTTAACTGGACACCCTTTGGAACCTACAAACGCTGGTATTTCTTTATTGGAATCAAGAGCTCTATCTTGCAAGACCTTAAGTGGGAGAATCGTAGTAGACCTACTAGGAGGCGATAAGATTGAATGCTAGAGAGCTAGAGAGCTAGAGAGCTAGAGAGCTAGAGAGCTAGAGAGCTAAAAAATGCTAAATAAATGGTGGTTGCAGCTTCAAGTTGCGCTCCCTCCATCAAACATTGACTTTTCAACCGTTGTTCCGCATACTAAAATCAACTTCTAACTCAAAACCGTATTATCAATATATAAATCCATAAAATCAGAACTCATGAAAAAAATAGTGAACACTACCAACGCTCCAGCGCCGATAGGCCCCTACAATCAAGCAGTTCTTACAGGGAACACCCTATATATTTCAGGACAGATCCCCATTGATCCAAAGACAGGGGAATTGGTGAAGGGCGACATTAAGAAGGAAACGAAGCAGTCTATGGAAAATTTAAAAGCCATTCTCACCGAAGCGGGAATGACTTTTGAAAATGTTGTGAAATCGTCCATCTTTGTGAAGGACATGCATCAGTTCTCACTGATCAACGAAGTATATGGCTCTTACTTTAACACAGAGACCGCTCCAGCTAGGGAAACGGTGGAGGTTGCCAACCTCCCTAAGTTTGTGAACGTTGAAATCTCTATGATCGCTGTTAAAGATTAGCCCTGTGAAATTCTACCAAGCCCTCTATAGGTCTTTGTCTAATAACTCCAAGAACTAAGTCGTTCCTCTGGACTACAGCGGTTAGCTCATCGCGCAGGTAATGGGCAATACTACCCACAAAGCTTACGGGAACCTTGGTAGCCAATTCAAACTGCATAATGTAGTTATTTACAAATTGCTGGAAACCTTTATCGATCACCCCTCTACAGTAGGGGTGGTCTTTGTTTTCCACAATAAACCTGGCAAAAGTAGCCAAATAGGTATTTGGATTGGGTTGCTTGTATAGGTTCTCCTTAATTACATCCGCATCCAGATCGTACTCACTGGCAAACTTAGCTGCTAAGTCTTTAGGGATTTTATTAAAATAATAATCACGGATCAATTTTCTACCAAAGAAGTTACCACTCCCGTCATCCATAGGGATATATCCTAGGGAAGTAACTTTTTGATGCAAGCGCTCCCCATCGTAATAACTGCAATTGGAGCCTGTACCTAGAATACAAACTATCCCCTGCTGCCCTACCTTTGTAGTGGCAAAAATAGCGGCATAGGTATCTTCCTTCACATCGGCCTTAGCATTTGGAAAGAACTCCTTAAAAATCTCCCCTAAAAATTTCTTCATCCTATCGGTACCACAACCTGCCCCATAAAAAAACAAATGGGTAACACGCTCCCTGTTTTTAGAAAGCTCAAAATTGTTGGCCAAGCGGTCTTCTATAACAGGCCTGGTCAATACCTCCGGACTAAGTCCTAAGGTCTGTGTCATGAACAACTGATCTCCTGATTCGTCTAAAGCGATCCAGTCCGATTTTGTAGCACCACTATCAACTATCAATATCATAAAGCAATGGTATTAAGAAAAAATCCTGAAAACAAACAAGAATGTTCACCTTCAGGATTTCAAAGTTTATTATAGATCTTATATTATAGAGAATGAACATATTGAGCAAGATCTACCAACTTGTTGGAGTATCCTGCTTCGTTGTCATACCAAGAAACTACTTTGAAGAACTTAGAGTTCAACTCGATTCCCGCTCCTGCATCAAAAACACTAGTTCTAGCATCTCCGATGAAGTCTTGAGAAACAACCGCTTCTTCGGTATAACCTAAAATTCCTTTCATCTCACCTTCAGAAGCTGCTTTAAAGGCCTTTTTAATTTCCTCGTAAGAAGTTTCTTTTTCCAATCTAACTGTTAAATCTACTACAGATACATCAGCAGTTGGAACTCTAAATGCCATTCCAGTAAGTTTTCCTTCCAAAGCAGGAATTACTTTAGTTACCGCTTTAGCCGCTCCTGTAGAAGCTGGAATAATATTTAACAAGGCACTTCTACCACCTCTCCAGTCTTTTCTAGAAGGACCATCTACGGTCATCTGAGTAGCAGTAGTAGCGTGTACTGTAGTCATCAAAGCTTCCTCTATCCCGAAACTATCGTTCAATACCTTTGCCATTGGCGCAAGGCAGTTAGTAGTACAAGATGCGTTAGAAACAATAGTATCGGATGCTTTAACATCTTTATGGTTTACACCCATAACAAACATTGGGGCATCACTGGATGGTGCAGAAATAACTACTTTTTTGGCACCACCGTCTATATGGTACTGAGCCTTCTCTAAGGTAGTAAATATTCCGGTACATTCCGCAACGATCTCAGCGCCTACCTCATCCCACTTCAAGCTCTTTGGATCTTTTTCAGCAGTAATACGAACAGTCTTCCCGTTCACTACCAAGTTTCCGTCCTTAACTTCAACGGTACCATCAAATTTCCCGTGTACGGAATCATACTCCAACAAATAAGCCAAATGCTCAACATCCAACAAATCATTGATGGCAACTACCTCTACATTATCTCTTTGGGCTATGGCTCTAAAAACCAATCTTCCAATTCTTCCGAATCCGTTTATTCCTACTTTTAAATTTGACATTTTCTTCTGTTTTAATATTTAATTATGTGGTCATGATCTCAGAAACCCTCAATAGCTCCTTATCGATCTTAGTGTGTCCCTTTATTGCTTTGCTGATCGGGGTTAGGGTAATGGCATTGTCCTGGATACCCACCATTAGGTTGGTCTTCCCTTCCAATAGCGCCTCTACCGCCTTTACACCCATTCTACTGGCCAGCACCCGATCGAAACAGGAGGGGGCTCCTCCTCTTTGCATATGCCCAAGTACCGATACACGTACATCGTAAATTGGCAAGTGCTCCTCTACGTATTCTTTTAGCTCAAAAACGTTTTTACCGGTCTTATCACCTTCCGCCACAACTACGATGCTGGAAGATTTCCCAGACTCTTTACTGCGTTTAAGCGATTCTAACAATCGTTCCAATCCTAGGTTTTCCTCAGGAATCAAAATCTCCTCTGCTCCTGCTCCTACGCCGGCATTTAATGCGATATGCCCCACGTCTCTTCCCATAACCTCTACAAAGAACAGTCGGTTATGTGAGCTCGCCGTATCCCTGATCTTATCTATACATTCTACCGTGGTATTCAGTGCGGTGTCAAAACCAAGGGTGTAGGTAGTTCCAAAGATATCGTTGTCTATGGTCCCTGGAATTCCCATGATAGGAAAATCGAATTCCTTATTAAAGGTGAGCGCTCCCGTAAAACTACCGTCGCCACCGATTACCACAAAAGCATCTATACCCGCTTCCTTAAGCTTGTCATACGCTATTTGTCGACCTTCCTTAGTTCTGAAAGGTACACAACGGGCCGATTTAAGGATGGTCCCTCCTTTATTGATTATGTTATTTACACTACGGGCATCCAAGACTTTGAAATCGCCTTCCATCATGCCCTCGAATCCTCTATAAATCCCGACGCATTCTATCTTTAAATACGCACAGGTACGTACTACGGATCTAATCGCAGCATTCATCCCAGGGGAGTCCCCCCCAGATGTTAAAACACCTATTTTTCTTATTGTTGAAGCCATTAAATTTTTAAAAAAGCAAAACTAGCAAACTTATTCCAATTATTACAGGACTTTAGCTATAATTTGACAATAAGTCAGCACTAAAACGTTTTCGTTGCGTATTTTTCTTCGGATTGTTAAATTCACAATCAATATAGTAGTGGGAGTGATATTTTACACTAAAAAATATTTTAAGAAAATAGCCCCCTCAGCTTACTTCCCTTTCCCTAATATTTTCAGCAATAATGCCTTAAAACTATCAAAATCTACCTGATAGGAAAGTCCTACTCCCTGGGTATATCCCTGGCGGTCTGCCAAGAACTGCTGAATCTCATTTTCCCTATTGAATATTTTGGCACTCAGGGTACCTTCCTCGTTCAATAAAATCTGAACTTCCACATCCCCGGCAACAACAGTTTCGGACACTCCCCCTACCGGAACCCCTACCCTGCCGTTTAGTAACACCCTATCACTTATTTGGGTGGAAAGGGTTACCCCAATCCTGTTCTCAGTTTGTATATCGGCATTCTTATCCAAAATTCCCTGCTCATAGGAGAGCCCTAGGTTTAATTTATCATTATCTCCCGCCAATACAGAATTTAATAAGCCCGATGCCGATTGCAAGAGGTTCCCCGTAACTGCCTGCTGATTAATTCCCGTCTGCTCGTTTACAAAGGATCCCTGAGCCAGTAAGAACAAGGCATTCCTCTCTGCAATAGTAGGATCTTGCAGGCGGTATTCCAATTCCGACTTCACAATGGAATTGGTCCCGGGGAAATCGATATGCCAATCGATAATCGGACTCTCCAGTTCCCCCGTTAATCGCACTACCACATCGGTAGGAATACGCCGGGTATAGCCTGGACTATCTAACAAGGGAGCCGGATTGGCATTGAGGGAATAAATGGCTTCCATGCTCAATTGGGCTGCCAATGGATCCCGTTCCCAGGTAATATTCCCCCCGGGTTTCACTCTAAACGTCTTATCTATAATACCCCCAAACTTATAATGGAATTCCCCGGTGACCACCACAAAATCCCCGTACATATTAAATTTACCATTGGTATTGATCTCTATAAAAAGGATTCCCACCCCGGTACCTTTTAGGGAGCTCCCCGTTTTGGTATCCACTACAATCTCTACCTCGGCCTCGGGGGTAACATCTAAGTTAAAGGCCAGTTCTAATCCTTCCACTTCTTTCAAGACCCTTTGCGGGGCATCGTCTCCATTTTCTTTTTTCCCCACAAAATTGATAAAGGAGAAATCGCCCACACTAGCCACATCGCTAATCGGAATTTTTAGGGAAGTCCCTTTTGCCGTCTCCCCATCTACCTTAATAGTAAGTGCAGTGGTAGGCCCATAAATCCTCCCTCGGCCGTTTAAGTAACCCGTACCATAGTATAGCACCTCTTCCTTAAAGGGAGTATTTAATATTAAAAAGCGGTTATTGTCCGTATCTACATTTAGATCCAAACTCCAATCCCTAAAGAAATTATGGGTAATGGTACCATCCAAGGTGGCATTGGTCCTCATATCGATATCCGTTAACTTCACCTCCTGAAAGTGGAAGGAGCGCTCGGTAAGTCTAACTTTTGAGAAAGGCGCAAAACTATAGTCCACGTTTAAATAGGGAATGGCAATACCGGCCTTGTCCAAACTTAACAATCCACTCATAATAGGATTGTTCAAAGGTCCCTTTAATTGGGCACTTCCCTGCAACATTCCACGAATATTGGTAATAACCCCTTCGCCTAGCGGACTAAAAGGCTCTAACGAAAAGTTATTAAAGTCCACGATAAGATTTGCCTGCGGATCGATGTCAACGTCATCTATAATATTCCCCACCACACTGAGTCGCTCCTCCCCATTTTGCACCAGGGTAGAATTCACCACAAAACTTGTTAAGTCCTTATTCCCCACTATCCCGACTCCCAAATCACCCAAGGTGAATCCGTTAATACCCAGTTCTGTGATCCGCAAATTGGAGGACGGCAGGTATATATTGTCTTTTTGCAGTAAGTTGAGGATGCCGTTCACCTCCCCATTTAACTTAAGACTATCTATTTCCGGAGTAATTTTTTCCAAGGAGACATTACTAAATTGCAACTGCACATCCTTAAAGGTGGAGTCGGCCAACTGCCCCCTTAGCCTAATCTGCTCCTTATCATTATGGTTCATCACCATTTCTTGAATCACAATGCTATCTAGGGTACTATTGATTACCACCTTGTTTTTACTATTCCCTTCTTTGTTCAGTATCCATTTATTCCCCTTAAAACTAAGGTCGGACGTTTTTAGACCGATTACGGATTTCTTCTCCTCATTAAAAGTATGGTAGAAGTTTAGGTTATAGCTATCGTTAAAATCGCTCCCTCCCTTAAATTCCGTCCTAAAGAACAAGGTATCCTTTAAGGTGGTATTAATCAGGTTAAAATCCTTCACATCGTAATAGGGTGTTGCCATATCCGCTACGGATACATAGGTATTGAACAGCGGGTTCTTATTATCTATCCTAACCTCTATACCGTCTAGCTCATTCCCATAAGCCTTGATGCTGGGTGATTTAAAGCTTAATTTAAAATCACCTTCATCAGCAATAATATTCCCTCTTATAAAGGTGTTGGGATCGAACTTTACCTCGGGAAAAAATACATCTACAATTTTGTTGTATATCTTAAAATTAAAGGCGAGTCGCTGATTCCCGGAAATTTTAAATGGCCGATAATTGGTATAGATGCTGCCCAGCGAGTTTTGTAGCAACCTACCCATTTCATTCACCTTAAAATTCCCTTTTAGGTAACCCGTAATGATATCCGGGGAATTAATATCGATAATCCTAGTGGTATCATTCTCAAAGGTGGACGATATCTTAAAGTCATCAAAATAGTAGGTGTCGTTTACATTTTGAAAAACGGTTTTGCTAAAATTGATATCTCCCGCAATATCATCTAAGGAATTCCCAGTAATATCCATACTGATATCCCCTTTAAAAATGGAAACACTATCCTTGGTGAAATTCAACTTTTTTAGATCGGCATAATCTACCGAGGCAATAAAATTGAAATTATTCCTATTCTCCTCAAAATCGGCCAGCCCCTTAAACGAAAACTTAATATTCTCATCGGCACTCAAAAGGGATCCATCAAAAAGCTGCTCCTTTAAAATCCCCGATACTTTAAGGTTTTTGTAATCATACCCGTTAAAATTAAGGGAATACACCTCCCCGATTACTTCCGTATTAAGGGTTTCCTTAACAAAGCCCCTACCCTCCACATTAAAATCCAGGTTGGTTAGTCCCACCTTATCATTCTCTATCAAATCCCCAAGATCAAAATCTATCAGCGCCACAAACCCCTTATAGGAGGCGTTGTCTATATGATCTATTTCCGATAGCTCCAGATCCACATAGCTACTCCCTATAAGCGTTTGGATATTGGCCCTGGTCTTTATGGAGGTTTGGGTGATATCTGCATCCCCACGGATGGTGAATTGCCCCAGCTTTTCTATGGAGGAAGGCAGTACATCCCCTAAAACATTGGGTAGCAAGGCCCTTAACTCGTAGTAACTAGAGGTAACATTCCTCATGTTTGCCTTTAGGGAAAAATTACCATCAGGTTTAAAAAGATCCTTAAAGGTAAAGTCGCCCCTAATCCCCGTATTCTCCATATTTAAATAGAGGTTATTGGTATTTAGGTTATTCAGCACCCCATCTACCTGAGAGGAAAAAAGCACTATTTTATCACTACCAAACTGATCGTACATGAGATTGATCTCGTTTAAAGCCACGGTAGACTCTACAAACTCGGCGTCTATTTTCACCTTGTTCATAAAATCGGCCAAATCTTCCCGCTCATAATCAAACACTACATTTCCTGCTAATTGGGATTGAGCGGTTTTTACAGCAAGGGAATCAAAACGCATTTGCTCCCTAGTGTACTTAAAGTCCGTGTTCAACTTTTCTACGATTAACCCCCTTCCGCTCTCAAAGGACATCCCATTAATACTGGCAACTACCTCCGGACCCGTAATATTAAAATTGGCTGCGGATATATTGAGATCCTTAAAGCTCAGTATTTCTGGCCCTTCCTTATTCTCATTGATAAGTTTAAAAAGACTCTTGGAAATGTCTACCTGGGAAGAGGAGAGAATAAAGGGCGGGGAATTGGGATCCCTGGGCTTATCATCGTCCAGCTTATCCACAAAAACCTCCAGATTGGTATTACTTTCGTCCTTATAGGTCCTGAGTTTAAAATTTAACTCCTCTATATTGATATCCCCAAATTCCAAATTTCCATTTATCAAATTCCCAACATCCAGGATGGAAGTCCGCAAGTTCCCGATATAAAAAAGGGTATCCTGCTTATAATCCTCCACAAAAACCCCATTGAGGGAAGTTTGCCAGGTAATAAGCGATAATCGCATGCGATCTATATGGATATGGGTACCAAACTGAGCGTTAATTGCCGCAGCGGCATATCTGGCAAATCCGGTTTGTACAAAGGGAAGAGAGAGCAACAAACTACCCAGTACTCCTAAGAGTACGAATACTAAAAATACTCTGACTAGAAATTTTCTTAATTTTTTGATAGGGTTTAATGTTTTACCTTTGTACATTCAATTTTTATTCCAAATTCCAAAACAAGTGGAAAATAAAGCTACATATATTCTTGCCATAGAATCTTCCTGTGATGACACCTCCGCCGCGGTGATGTGGAACAACAGTGCCCTAAGCAATGTGGTGGCCACCCAAAAAATCCATGAGGAGTACGGTGGGGTTGTTCCAGAACTTGCCTCAAGGGCGCACCAGCAAAATATTGTTCCAGTGGTACACCAAGCCTTAGCTAAGGCAAATATCGATAAAAATCAGTTATCTGCCATAGCTTTTACCCGCGGACCGGGACTAATGGGATCTTTACTGGTTGGCACCTCTTTTGCCAAGTCGTTAGCACTGGGATTAAACATCCCATTAATTGAGGTGAACCACATGCAAGCCCATATATTATCGCACTTTATCGCAGAAGACAATTATCAGTCGCCCAGCTTTCCGTTCCTCGCTATGACCATTAGCGGCGGGCATACCCAGATAGTTTTAGTGAAAAGTTATTTTGAAATGGAAGTTATTGGGGAAACTTTGGATGATGCAGTGGGCGAAGCGTACGACAAAAGCGCAAAAATTTTAGGGCTCCCCTACCCAGGAGGACCCCTGGTAGACAAATATGCACAAATGGGCAATGCCAAGGCCTTTCCATTCCCAAAACCCAAAGTAGAGGGACTAAACTTTAGTTTTAGCGGATTAAAGACCAGCATCCTATATTTTATACAGCGAGAAACTAAGAACAACCCTAATTTTATAGCAGAGAATAGGGATGATATTTGCGCTTCCATACAGCATACCATCGTCCAAATTTTAATGGATAAGCTTAAAAAAGCTGTTAAGCAAACGGGCATAAAGCAGGTTGCCATTGGCGGAGGGGTATCTGCCAATTCTGGAATAAGACAAGCCTTAAAGGAAGCAGAAGACCGTTGGGGCTGGACTACCTACGTACCAAAATTTGAGTACTGCACAGACAATGCCGCGATGATAGGAATCGTAGGTTACTTAAAATATAAGGAACAGAGTTTCTCTGACCAGGATATCACCGCCCAGGCACGCTATGTAATATAGGCCGTTCAAGAAAGTGATAACAGCGCCTTAGTGGCCCTCTAGCGCTTTTTACCAAGGTTGCGGTAAATTAGGCTAGTGCGATATGGCACAGACTATGAGGGCTAAATCTGTTAGCAAAAAAGATGTTTCCGTGCTCCTTTATTTTTAAAACTACACAAATCAACGAAAAACCAGATCCAAGCAATGCAGTTATTTTACCATCCCGATATAGACGAAAC
>NZ_VVIN01000080.1:0-12344 GCF_008711145.1 Arenibacter lacus | reverse complement strand
AACAGAAAGGAGAAGGCGTCAAAATCCATTCAGTTTAGACAAATAAACATGCTTACATTAGACCAACTAATAAATGATGGTCCTTTTGATGGGGTTGTTTGTTTTGGAAACACTTTGGTTCATTTAAGTTCGATGGATGAAATCTCTCTTTTTTTACAGCAAGTGAAGTCCAACCTTACACCAGGTGGAAGATTGCTGCTACAAATAGTCAATTACGATAAAATCCTCGGTAAAAACATTCAACAATTACCCACCATAGATAACGATGAAATTATATTTGAACGAAGTTATGGTTACCGCGAATCTGAACATAGGATTGATTTCCATACGCGGTTAACTATTAAGCGTACCCAAGAAATAATTAAGAACAGTATTGAATTATTGCCATTGCTAAAAAGCGAATTAACCACTTTATTGAATGAGGCTGGTTTGGCGCATCACAATTACTATGGAAACTTTAATGGGGATCCCCATTCCATTGACAGTCCGGCTACCATTGTGGAAGCATGGTAACTCATTGTTCCCTTAGAGCCGTTAGGATCAAAAAAGTATTTTAAAATGGCCGCAGGAACGGTCTAGATTGTACTCCCAACTCCCGCATTGCACTAATAGGCTGAAAATGTATTGGCCTAACCCTTAATTATAAACATTCATCACAGCAATCAGATCTGGAATAGATTGCACATTTAATTTTTCGAATACCCTATTCTTATAGGTACTCACTGTGGAGACATGTAGGTTTAATTGATTGGAAATTTCCTTTAAGCTTAGCCCCTCTATCAATTTATGGGCAACCTCTAACTCTCTATTAGATAAGGCTTCCAAGGAAGAAGAACTCTGATGATTATTTAAGGAGTCGGCCACCATTTGATCCTTAACCTCATCACTTAAGAATCGGCCTTTCTTCAACATGTCCGTAATAGCGTCATCGATCCGCTCTTTGGACGACAGCTTATTTAAAAATCCATGTGCCCCCATTTTCAGGTAGCGCAAAGCGTACAAATGCTCCTCTTGGGAGGAGAATACTAGTATTTTTAGATCTGGCTGCTTTAACTTAATAAAATCTATGGCCTGCTGCAACGTGCCATTGGGCATATTTACATCTAAAATGGCAAGATCAAAAGTTTCTTTAGAAATTAGGTCGAATAATGATTTATAATCGTCTACCTCCGATATAAGGGCGTTGGGTCTCATTTTCTCTAACATTTGAACCAACCCCATGCGGACTATTACATGATCGTCCGCCACTAAAATACGAATCGCAGTGTGCATAATTATAAATTTATTTCGGGTATGGTGATGGTCACCTTGGTGCCCACTTCCTCGGTGGAATCCACCTTTACTTCCCCCTGCATTAATAGTACAAATTCCCTAACAATTTTTAGGCTTAAGCCTGCACCTACTTCCCCATTAGTTCCTTGGAACTTGGGGCCCTCAAAGGTGAAGATAGTATCTTGCGTCATAGCATCCATTCCTATTCCAAAATCTGTCACAGACAAAACCAGCTTTCCATTCTCCTTCGTCGCCTCAAAATAAATGGGTTTTCCCGGATACGAGAACTTGATGGCATTGTTTAGAATTTTTTTCAACATAAAGAATACTAAAAAAGAATCGCTATTAAGGGATAAGTTCCCCTCTCCCTTTAGTTCAAAAGCGATATTCTTTTCCGCTAGATATTCTTCAAATTCCTTTTGAAGCTGCAAAAATAACTCTTTAGCGGTAAATTTCGATACTTGTGGCTGAAAACCGTCCACTTGGGTTTTAATCCACTGGCTAGTATCAGTAACCGTCTGAAGGTTTTTCTTGGCATCCTGCGCAATCCTTGGCAACAATTTAAAGAAATCTTCCTGGCTGATGGAACCATTGATTGCGCCGTCGGTCAGAAAAAATAAATTTCCAAAAACCTCCCTGAAATCGTGGGAAAGAAGGGAAATCCACCCATTCTTCAATTCAATTTCTTGCTTTAGTCTATCAATTTCGGCCTGAAGCTCATTTATTTCAGTATTCATTCTCTATCTATTTCCAAATCTTATTTTCATTATTCGTTACCAACGGTATTTACCCCCAACCATTTAGTAAGCATATCGCCCAAAGTCTGTTGCAAAAGCGGTTTCGCCAAAAAATCTGTCATTCCCGCGTCCAAACACTTCTCTTTTTCCCCTGGGAGACTACCCGATGTAAGGGCTACAATGGGCACTTCTATGTTATTTTCCAACCCCCTAATTTTCTGAGTAGCCGTCAATCCGTCCATAACAGGCATTTGCACATCCATTAAAACTAGGTCTGGATGTTCGCTTTGATACATCTCCACCGCTTCTTTTCCATTTACGGCTTCTAGAACAACCGCGTCTGGAAGCAAGTTTTTTAAATACAACTTTGCCAAATAGGCATTCACTTCATTGTCCTCTGCCACTAATATTGTTAAATGACTGCTATTGCTAACCACTGCCTCCTTATTGCGAGTGTGTTCCCCCTCTTTAGGAAATCGTTTTAGATCGGACAGCACCTGGTACATCTGCTTCATCCTTATAGGCTTAACAATCCGGTTCTGAATATTCAATTCCTCACAGACCTCTTGCAGCTCATTGTTATCCGAAGAGCTATACAACACTATAAAAGGTTGTCTATGGGTTAGCGAAGGCGCTATTCCCTTAATCTTCTTAATGGCCTCTACCCCATTCATTTCGGGCATATGGTAATCCATTATCACCACGTCGAACTCTGAGTGGTCCTTCATAAGGGATAATGCTTCAGGCCCACTTGCAGCCTCTACCACGGCAATATCCTTAATCTCCAGCATCCGCCGAAGGATTTGTCTATTTTTGTGGTTATCGTCTACAATAAGCACCTTTTCTATCCCTTGCAATGAGTGATCTAATTCCTCATATTCTACCTTAAAGTCTACATCAAAGTAGAAATTACTTCCCTCTCCTTGGGTGCTTTCCAATTGCAAGGAACTATCTGCAAGGGCCAACAACTTATTGGAAATGGTTAGCCCTAAGCCGGTACCCCCGTATTTTTTGGAGATACTGCCATCTTCCTGGGAAAAGGCATTAAAAATATCTTGTTGCTTTTCTATATGAATCCCAATCCCGGTATCCCTTACACCAAATCGTAGACGCATATTCCCATCCCCCAGATCCTTTAAAATATTGACGTAGAGTTTAATTTCTCCCTTTTCGGTAAATTTAAGGGCGTTCCCTAATAGGTTTACCAATATCTGCTTTAAGCGCATCGCATCTGCCCAGATATAGCGAGGCATTTTAGGATCTATGTCTATCAGCATTTCCAACCCTTTTTTATTGATTCCATAGGAAACAATATTGAAGGCTTCAGAAGCTACTTCTTCTACTTCGACCCTATCCCTCACCAATTTCATATGGTTCCCTTCAATCTTGGAAAAATCCAGGATATCATTTATAATGCTATAGAGAGAAACTCCAGATTGGTTAATAATCTCTAAGTATTGCCTTTGGGTATCACTTAAATCGGTATCTAGCAAAAGATCGGTAAAGCCAATGATACCGTTAAGTGGGGTTCGAATTTCATGGCTCATATTTGCTACGAATTCCGATTTCGCCTTGTAAGCCAGCTCCGCCTCTTGCTTGGCCTTTTTAAGGTCATAGTCCAATTTCCTTAACTCGGTAATATCTACCACATTAGCCAAGACCTGTTTATTTCCTTTTGCATCCTCATCCAAGGTGCTGGTAAAATACCAAATAGCTTCTTCTCCAGAGGCAATGGTGATAGACATTTCCCCAGAAGCCTTCCCATCGTTTATCACAGCAGCAAGGTATTCCTTAATGTTAGGGAACCGCTCTGGCGCAATTAAATCATAAAGGCTAGATTGGCATATTTTCTCTTTAGAATATCCCATAGCCAATAAACCCTTTTGATTTACATCCAAGAAGTTGCCTTCTAAGTCGTGTATACATAGAATTCCTTCAAGATTATCGAAAAGGCTATGGTATTTCTGTTCACTTTTAAGCAATAATTTTTCCTTCTCCTTAGACTCCGTAACATCACGGCCAATTCCAATTGTTAGCTGTAATTCCGTATCAGAGGTACAAGTCCATTGTATCCACTTAATCCCTCCATCCTTGGTTTTATAGCGGTTAGTGAAGTTAACCATCGGCTCTCCATTGGCGAGTCGCTGCACCTCACGGATGGTACTTTCTACATCCTCCTCAAAAACAAAATCCAACAAGGAAGAAGCAAAAAGTTCTTCTTCGGTATACCCCAAGGTTTTAGAAACAGCAGGATTTACATCTACAAATTTACCTTCAAAAGTAACCACCCCTATCATATCGCTAGAGAGCTGAAACAACCTATGGTGCTTATCTAATAGTTGCTCTTTTTCTTTACTTAGTACCCACCTTTGGATCTGCTGCACCGACTTCTCCAGGTAGTTTTTTTCAAAATCCGTTAACTCCCTAGGCGCATCGTCAAAAACATTTAGACTCCCCAACACTTCTCCCTTAGAATCCATAATAGGAAAAGACTCGGAAAACTGGACCTCAAACTTTTCGATAGGATGTGGAACCAATTGGATCCCCTTCTCCGCAGTAGCCGAATGATTTTTAAGGACTGTTCCCAACGGCCATATTTTATTGATAGAATCGTCATTGGACGCTATTACAAAAGCCTCCTGCTCACTAAACAAAGTAATGGTACACAACCGCAGCGCTATAATTTTTGAAACTGAAATTGCCTGATAGTCAAAAACCTCCGCGTAACGCCTATGGAGCGTCTCCAGCCTGGTAAGGGGTTGCTCTTGATCTGAGTATGTTTTAGCGTTTTCAACATTCATTTTCATCAATCTTTTTTCCCGTTCTATCGGCGCCTTAAAGGGCCGTAAAGCTATACATTATATTGATAGAATAGGTTCCTTTTTCCTTGCCTACCAAGGATTGGGCTCCTCTTGCAGAAATGGTGTATATCATGTCCAAATCCTTATCTAGAACGGGGGCACCATCCGTTATTATATTCTGACAACTATTGGTCAGCGTTACTTTTTGGGAACCTCCCGCTATCCCTACTTGCAAAATACTCGCAGGCACATCCGAGGAATCACCTGATAGTCTAAGGTAGGAATTATCAGATTTAACGCAAAGTTCATAGGGTTTATTATTGGAGATTTTCAATTGGCTTGGAATGAGCTTAGTTTGTCCATTCTGATAATGAGCGGGGGTGTTAAATTCAAAATTAATGTTATTCCCGGCAGGGGGTATGGTAATTTCGGATAATGGGAGCACTTCAATGGAAAAATCTGTATTGTGGACTGCAGAAACGGTATGATCCGTACTCTTTGCATCCAAATTCAATTGAAGCTTATAGGTTCCTGCTTCAAAAAAATGAGTTTTAAAATCATTCTCAGATATGGTCAATTCCAGGTTAAACTGGTGTTTATTACCTCTTTCCACTTTAAAAGGTGTTGCCGGGTTAAGGTTTTTCCATGTATCCGATAATGTTGTGGTCTGTATATTAGGGTGAGCGCTGCCCAAACTCACCAGGGACACTGGTCGGTAGGCAACCACACCCGAAGGGGACGTACGCTGAATGGTAGCTGTATTGGTCTTTGCCAATAGGTTAAAATTGGTGGTATTAGCAATTTCAGCAGCCCCTACTGCATCAAAAATCTGCGTACCTCCCATCCGGTATCGGTCCAAGCTAGAAATCTCATGATAGGTAATCGGGGTTTTGGTAACCCAGTCTATGGATTGTGCGCTAGGGATAACTAGGATAACCTGAAAGCTGACCGGAGAAAAGTAACTGGCATCATAATTATGGGTAACCTCCAATGCATACTCTCCGGGAATAAAAGTATTTTCTTCGAAGGCTTTGGCAGGTATTTTAAACCTAAAGGCAACGTTGCCCGGATTAAAATGTCCTTTGGTAGCATGGGGCTCGTACCAATTTTTGGGACTAGTAGAAAACCACTTAAAGCTAGGCAATCTTTCCTGACTCCTAAACGGGGCGGGGGTGCCTCCAATGCTCTCTAGCTGCCATAGCAAAATAGAAGCAGGGAGGGAAGCACTAGGACGTGATGTATGCGTAAAATTTGTATTGCCCCTCACTTCAAAGGAAGGGTTCTTTCTATTGATCCATTGATCACCGGCCCCCGTTTGCAAGACGTTCAGCGTGGTACTAAATTCGGTTTTGTTAATAACATTACTGATGGGAACCTCTATTCTCACCTGCTGAGCAACAGTGGGGGCCCAAAAGCTTAGCAGCCACCCCATTATCAAGATATATTTTGTACTAGGTCTCATCAATTTTAGTATTAAAACTTCTTCACTTTAATTTCTGTATCCTTCTTTTTATACTCAAAAATTAAGGGCTTGGGATAATCTTCCCCTTCCACCGTAATTTTTTGCGAAGGATTTATATACTCATAGGCATTATTTTCAATATAAATCTCATAAGTCCCATCGTTCAGGAAAATCTCGAAGGTATTATTCTGGTTTACTACCGTACTACTAATATGTCCATTTTCATCTTTTACATACACCACCACCCCACGCACATAGGTATCTGTCTTATCGTAAGCCTGTTTAATTTCAATTAACTCCCCTGCTACCCTATTCTTTTTAATGAGGCCTATTTCTAGGCTATTGTTTTTATCCACCACAAGAGTAGGTTCTACGGCCATACGCAATCCTTTAGTTTGGTTTACCCTTAGGGTGTAACTTCCTTTGGGCACATTAGAAAAACGCACTTTACCATTGGAATCCGTAATGGCAATAAAATTATCTAATTGGATTGCCTCATTGGCAATTGGCAATTCATCTGCATCAAATATCCCATTAAAATTTTGATCGTGAAATAGGCGAAGATCCACATTGTAATTCCCTGCCGAAGTTGCTTTTACAAAGTATTTTTTAACCCCTATTCTAAACTGGTAGTTGCTGCCCTTAAATCCATAAGTGGCTGTAGAACTATATTGGGTGTAATTCCCATATCCGGTGGCAGCCCAGCTAGGGGATATCTTATACTCTAGATTCCCATTTAGGTATTTATTGGTGTTATTATATAGCTCGGAATAGTTTAATCCGGCCGAGATAGCACCTCTTAGGGAATTCTTTTTGGTCTGAAAATTATAGGCGGCATAGGTACTATAATTTAAAAAGTTTTCTGATCCCGTTTGATAATAATTTAGGTCGATGACATTTTGGGGGTTCACTTGGGCGGTTCCATTTAAGGAAAAACCTTGAAACCTGTAGGACAGCGTAGTCCTTGCACTGTGAAACCAGGGGAGATTGGTAGCATTGGAGTAGGAGTATTCGCCCGATAGGTTGATACCATGACCCCCAAAGGATGTTCCCACACTGGCAAAGAGCCTATATGAAAGCAAGTTACGTGACAATGTATTATGGATACTCTTCTGCTCCTCAATTAGCGGGGCCAGCGTAATACTCCAATTAGAGAGTGAGAATTGTGTTCCTCCCCGTAGTATTTGGGTGCTATGAAAATAGGTCGGGTAATACCCTTGGCCATCATCATAGCCAGGTTTTTGTACACTTAGATATTGCGGCCGCACTTCCGAGTTTTGATATTGTAGAAACAATCTAGTAAATCCAGACAGTCTATAGCCCAGGTTCTGATTGGAATTGAAGGAACCGCGACTCAATCCGGCATAGCTTCTGCCAGCGATATTGTTTAAGGATTGAAATTCCCACCTTCCCAATTTAGTTTCATAGTTTATTCTGGCGGAAGCATCCAAGTTTTGCTCTTGGTTTACCCTACCCCTCTCATGACTCAATCCAGTTTCTATGCTAATCCGGTGGATAGAATCTAACACAAAAGCGGTACTCACTTTTGCCACTTGGGTATCTATATTCAGCAGTGGATTATGGTCAAAAACATAGGAAACCTTCCCTTTAAAGTCGGAAGTCTCCCCAAAACTGAATTTGGCGCCTGCTACTTTGGCGCCTTCAGCCTGTGAAAAGTAGGTTCCATAGAGATTGTAGTTGTTCTCCAATGCAAAAACCTCTAAACCATTTCCACGCCCTATTCTGGTGGTTAAGATCCCTCCCCGACCCGAAACGGAGTAATCATAATCATGACCATATACATTCCCAAGTCTAAGCACGGAGTTTTTATTCTCCAATTCTAGCCAGGTATCGTATAGGTTGTATTTTTTTTCGGACAAGTAATAATCGCCCCCCATATTAATTGTTCCCTGCAGATCCTTATGGACCGCAAAAGCGGTATTTCCTTTTAGTCGGAGATAATTAAATCCACTACGCTGCCCGTTATACCCCAGCTCTACAAAGTTTTTATCCATAGTAATTCCAGGACTAGGCATTACTTGGCGATTGTTAGATAGGACCATGAGTTTTAGATAGGTATTCCCCACATTTTCATTATCCAATAAATCGGTAGCCCTCACATGAATGTTAAAGTCGGGGTAATGGCGTCCCTGATGACGTACTGCCACCTGAAACTCTACCAATTTCTTCTCTTGTCCCTCCAAAGTTATAGTTCTTTCATTGGGGGTTACTTCCAGACCGCTGGGGGACACCTGAAGGGTAAGTTTAATGGAACGCTGGGAATAGCCTCTATTCTCTACAAACAAGGAAATAGAGTTTGCTTGAACGGGATTGATAAAATTTTCTCGTGAGAAGGAATATAATGCAATATGCCGTTCTTCCTTTCTATCGATAAAGAAGGAAGCTTCCAACTCTTCTTCTTTCCCTTCCATTTGATACGACAAACGATAGCTAATTTCTGGGGATTTCATTTTCATAAAATCCGTATTTGCCAGAAACTTGATGGGAAATCTTTTGGTTTCGCCTTGCTTCAGGGTATAGGAGGGCCTGGGTGAGAGAAGAAGTCCATGATATTGTTGCTGCGGTCCCATATTTCCTATACTAATCTCCTTATCGCTTAAATTCTTTAATATCAAAAAATTAATAAAACTCTGTCCATGTTGTACGGACACCGTATCTGTCTTAAAATAAAATTCCAACGGGTTTTTTTCTTGGGCAACCCCATGAAACATTCCAAATAGCAGTAGCGCCAAGAGGGGGAATATGTTTCTTAGGAGATCCAATGGGTATGGCATTGAAATTTTAAGGATAGGGCTTAAAGCTCAAAGGTTTTTTCCCCGACCCTTAAGTCATTAGTTCCCGCCATCTTAACAATGGCCACCCCTAAATAAGAGCCTTTAATCCCCGGAGGTAATTGAAAGACCACTTTTTGCTTGGCACCGGGTAGCATGGAGATGTTGATTGGATTAAGCACTATATCCTCGCCACTATCAGTATCCGTAAATTCCAATTCCACCTGGGCGTCATTAACCACATTGCCATCATTCTCAATTCCAATAGCCACTTTTACGGAGTCGGTGTTTTCATCAGAAATCTCTTCCATGCTCACTATATCCAGGCTCTTGGTGGTATTATTTGGAGGAGTACAATAGATATGCAAACCAAATTCGAATAAGGCAATAATTCCAATTCCCTTTTGCTGCTCGGCGAAATCTTCCTGTTTCCCTATCTGGGTAAAGAATAGCATACTATTGGTAACCTCTGTAGTAGAAGCGTCCTCCGGAATGGTCATGGTCACAACAATTTCCCTATTGCTTTTCGCTGGGAGGCTAACGGACGACTCCATGGTAGATACCCATGCTGCATTGGAATTTTCCAGGCTACCAGCCTCAAAATACACCTTATTGCCGTCCTCTTCCCTTAACCAATCTTTTGTATTAACATCAAACACATAATCACTATTGGAACTATTACTTAAAACAACGGGAAGACTAACGGTCTCTCCCGGATTTCCGTAGAAGAACAGGCGGGTGGGCGACATAGAAATCCCTTGTGCGAATAAGGAAGAAAGACTGGAAATAAAAAATAAGCATACTAGAATAAAATGCCAGTAGGTACGCATAATAAAAAATTTGGAGTTTAATATCTAAATGACTTGCAAAATTAAAGCAAAATT
The DNA here is from genome assembly GCF_008711145.1 of Arenibacter lacus. NCBI lineage: Bacteria > Pseudomonadati > Bacteroidota > Flavobacteriia > Flavobacteriales > Flavobacteriaceae > Arenibacter > Arenibacter lacus. The sequence goes on along the minus strand of NZ_VVIN01000080.1, from coordinate 2,396 downwards.
GCCATCCGTAATCATAAAAAAGTTAGAATCTTCCAACACCTTCGTTCCCCCTAACTATCAAGAAACCAGGTACCCATTATATTAATTCAGCAACCCACAGTATCTATAGTGCCTTGCTAGAATATTAGGTGCAAATCCCTATAGTGCAGAAACCGTATAAGTTACTTTTTGGGTGTATTTCCCTTCTGGTTTTCCCAGCATATCCGGGGATGAAGACCTGGCCTGCGGAATTTTATAATCCAAGTCTAGGTTTAGTTTACTTCCGCTATCTGCCCCACTTACCAAAACTTGATCTTCTGTAGAAAGCACAATTGGCTTGGAATTACCCGTAATCTTAGACGTTTCATTCCGAGAAATGGTTAGCACATTCACTGGAATTTGATGCGCCCCATTTTCAAAATACGCTCCATTGGCCTTCACCTTTAGATCGAATGGGTGGGTAAAAGTTATTATAAGGCTATTAGGAATAGTGGCGGTCTGCTCTGAATTATAGTCACTAGCATTTTCGTAATGAAAATCTACGGTCCCACCTTTAGCGGCACTTCCTGGTTCAATGGCAATAACATCTGCTAGAATAAGATTTATAGTAGTAGTTGCTTTCTGTGCAGCAACCTTACTCACACCAAACAACAACATAGTCAAGGCAGCTACGATATTGGTAGCTCGTTTCTTACGACAGTATTTTAGGGTAGTCTGCATAGTTAGTCGGCGTTAAAACGAATATCAAAGATAGGTTAATTTTTTACATCCTGATAAAAAACGCGACATTAAACTGAATATTATGCATTTCATCGAATTTATTTGAGGATATTCATAATCTAATTCTGTCAAACATAAAAAAAAAGGACCCTTACTAAAGAGAATTTACACTTAATATTAAGCACTATTTTGGTCCATTAACCTTTTCATTATCCAATGGAGCAGCGGATTTTTAATAGAAGGGAAAGCGGGAGGAAACAAACAGCACAAACAAACTAATTTGTTGTTAGAGGTAGCTTTCGCCCTAAAGGTATTTGGACTGCTAGTGCCACATAAAAGTAGCAGCAGCCACCCAAAATAGCCTATAAAAAAAGGGATTCCCAAGATTACAGAGTCTGCAACCAAGGGAATCCCTAAATTCATCTTTAGTATTGTTGGCCTTAATTAGCGGTGGCCGTATAGGTAACGGTCTGCGTATAGGTTCCATTGGGCATCCCTAGAATATCCTTAGAGGCTTTTTTCTTATGGATCTCATAATCCAAGTCGAGCGTCAGCTTACTTCCCTTGGGGGCGTTATTGACCAGTTTCTGATCCTTTGCTTTCAATTTTATATCTTTCTTATTGCCCTTCATAGTCCCGCCATTGGCTTTTAAGGTTAGAACATCTACAGGAATATTATCATTCCCATTCACAAAATTATCGCCTCCAGCTTTCACCTTGATATCAAAATCCGTCGCGGAAGTTACCACTAAGCTATTGGGCACCGTGATAGTTTTTGTAGTGTGATAATCATCTGCAGTAATATAAATAAAGTTTACCTCCCCATCCCTAGCCGCACTCTCCTCGTGGATGGAGATTACATCTTCCAGCATAATATTTACCATAGTCGTCACCGATTCTTGTGCTTGTACCGAGTTCATTCCTAATAATAGGACAGTAAAAGTAAAACAAGCGGCAAGAAATTGTGTTTTCATAATTAAATCTTTCTAAATAATACTTAAAGTTATCAGTTGGCTTCTCCTACAATTGAGCTTAAACTTCAAAGATAGATTGGAAGACATTTAAATTATGTAGTAAATATTGGCCTCTCTTGTAGCAAATAAACTACAAGCCTGATTTTTAACGACTCCTCGCTAGCAATAACCAGCCTACCCTAGGTAAGTAAAGCCCTTTGGCAGTAGCGATTACAGTGCAACTACCCTAATTAGAGTAGCGCCTTAAGGTAGTGAATAGCTACCATCTCCAAAAGATTGAGTGCAATTTCGCTACTTCCTTAAACTAAAGGATTCCCAAGATTACCGTATCTGCAACCAAGGGAATCCCTAAATTCATCTTTAAAATTGTTGGGCTTATAGCGCTGTCGCTGTATAAGTAACTGTTTGTGTATACGTACCTGCTGGCTTTCCTAAAATATCAGAGGAAGAAGATTTCTCCGCTGGAATCTCATAATCCAAGTCCAGTGTTAACTTACTTCCCAAAGAGGCCTTACCAACTAGGGTTTGCTCCTTATCAGACAACTCAACATCCTTTTTTGAACCATCCATGCTTCCTCCAGATGCTTTAATAGTCAAGACACTTACAGGTATACTATTCTTTCCATCCTCAAAGTTTTTACCGCCAGCCTTTACCGTTACGTTAAAGTTTTTGGTGGAAGTTACAATCAAAGCATTTGTTTGAGTTACAGCAGGAAGTCCGTC